>CALLNG010000482.1 GCA_938005345.1 uncultured Clostridia bacterium | reverse complement strand
ATGGTGGTAGCCTTGCACGTACTGAAGCAACGGGATATGGTTTGTGCTACTTTACAGAAGAAATGCTGCAGGATAAAGGCGACTCCTTCCAAGGAAAAACCGTAGTCATTTCTGGTTCTGGTAACGTTGCAATTTATGCGACGCAAAAGGCAACGGAGTTGGGCGGCAAAGTAGTGGCATTGAGCGACTCGAACGGTTATATTCATGACCCGGAAGGCATTGACCTGGTAGCAGTTAAGCAGATCAAAGAAGTGGAACGCAAGAGAATTAAAGAATACTTGAACTACCGTCCCAATGCAACCTATACAGAAGGCTGCAAAGGCATTTGGAGCATTCCTTGTGATGTTGCGCTTCCTTGTGCAACGCAAAACGAACTGGATGGAGATTCGGCGAAAAAATTGGTTGCAAACGGCGTAAAAGCGGTTGCAGAAGGGGCAAATATGCCGTCAACACCGGAAGCAATTGAAATATTCCAGAGCAACAATGTACTGTTTGGACCTGCAAAAGCGGCAAACGCTGGTGGTGTTGCAACTTCCGCTCTGGAAATGACGCAGAATTCTATGAGACTGTCCTGGACATTTGAGGAAGTGGATCAGAAACTGAAAGAAATCATGAAAGGCATTTATCAGAATGCACGCGATGCAGCAAAAGAATTTGGCATGGAAGATAATTTTGTTGCAGGAGCCAACATCGCTGGTTTCTTGAAAGTTGCAGACGCAATGAAAGCACAGGGCGTTGTATAATTTATAACAAGAATGAAGAGCCATTCCTTCGCGGATATGGCTCTTTTTTATGTTTTAATGCATCAAGTCATGCGTTTCAACTAGGATTTGTAAAACAGTTTCCTACATATAAAAAATTAATAAAATAGTATCTTTCATTAAAATTTTTCTTGTATTTTGCCACTTTGTTTGGTATGATAAAGAATAGAGAATAGTATAGATTATGAAATAGGATACCAGGTCAAATAACGAAATGGTGTGCTCACTGGGAGGAGGAAAAGCTTTGTTCAATCTTTGTATGGCGTTATATGCGGAAGCACAGCCTTTTATTGAACGGCTCCAGCTCAAAAAGAGTGCGGTACATCCCCATTTTCAAATATTTGAAGGGCCAGACACAAGACTGATTATAACAGGGCTGGGGGAAGTTCAGGCAGCGGTAGCTGCCGCTTATTATTTAGCAAATTACCCTATGGAGGAAAACGATATATTTTGGAATGTGGGGGTTGCTGCAGCAAAGGCTACACGATTTCAGCTGGGAACTTGCTGCGTCTGCAACAAAATTGTGGAATTGTCTACGGGGCGAACTTTTTATCCGGATATGCTTTTTCGCCATCCCTTTTTCGAGGCGGAACTTCAGACAAGCCCTCAGACGGCAGTACAAGGGGTGGGGAAAGAAGTCTTGATTGATATGGAAGCAGCGGGCATCTACCAGGCAGCACAGCCATTTTGCCGCCTACATCAACTAGCCTTTTTCAAAGTTGTATCGGACAGGGCGGATGGTAAACTGGTCAAACCGGAGCAAGTGCGGAGCCTGATTGCAGTGCATACGGAAACTATAATACACTTGGCCCTGCAGGTGCAGAAAGCACTTCAAGCAAGACGGATTACCCGGTTTACTGATTTAGAACAAAAGGAAATTGACCGCGCTGCGGCTGAACATGGCCTATCGTTGACACAACAGCGGCAAATGGAGCAATATTTATATTATGATAAATTACAAGGCGGCAGCCTACCTGCGTTGCTCTCCGAAATGCCGGGGCGCATGGATCCAGGAAAACAGGAGGGGAAACGGTATCTTGAACAACTGCGAGCACACATATTGTAATCCGGCGTTTTCCCACCTTTATATAGAAGAGAAAGCGGCGGAGTATGCTGTAACAAAAATGGTTTTGTCCAAGTTTTCACATGCGCAGCATATCCAGATCCGGCATTATAAAGACGTATTTTGCCGTGGTCATCAGAATTTTTTCCTGCAGAAAAAAAGCCCTAGCTTGATTTTAGCAAAACGTGATACACCTTGTCTTTATGAAGGGGCAAAACCATGTCAAGACTTTGGGTTTTCGCATTTTTACTATATCTCGAGTGTGATGAATTGTGTTTATGACTGTGAATATTGCTATTTGCAGGGGATGTACCCCTCTGCCAATCTGGTGGTCTTTGTCAATTTGCAAGAGGAATTTCGTCAGGTAGAGCAACAGTTAAAGCGGCATCCCGTGTATCTGTGTATTTCTTTTGATACAGACCTCCTTGCCTTGGAACCATTGTTGGGATATGTGCGCCGTTGGATTGCCTTCACAAGAGAACACAAGGACCTTACGGTTGAAATTCGGACCAAAAGTGCAAACTATCGCCATATAGCGGATATACCGCCGCTGGATCGGGTCATTTTGGCTTGGTCGCTTTCGCCACAGGAGATCGTCCAGCGCTATGAGCACAAAACGGCTTCGCTGCAGGCACGCCTTGATAACGTGGCGTTGGCGGCGCAAGATGGCTGGAAAATCCGTCTTTGTTTTGATCCCATTATATACCAGAAGAATTGGGAAGCTGCATACGGACAGCTAATCCAGCAGACCTTTCAGGTAGTGCCAGCACAGCGTATTTTGGATGTCAGTGTTGGCACGTTCCGTGTGGCAAAAGATGCGTTAAAGCGTATGCGGAAAAGTCGGATGGATAGTGCATTGTTACAGTATCCGTATACCTTGTGTGGCGGTGTTTATCAATATGAACAGAAAATAGGACAAACGATGTTGGAGAAAATGTGCGCTGGACTAGAACAATTTTTGCCGGCAGACAAAATTTTTGAGTGGCAGGAGGAAACGTGATATGCAAACCGCAATCGTAACGGGAGCGTCATCAGGAATTGGTAGGGCGATTAGCAATATGCTAATAAAAAAAAGAGTCAAAGTGTTTGGGTTTGGTAGAACGTTTTCCCAAGATGGAGTGTGGGATTCTAACGATTTTGTGCCAGTTTCCGGCGATATCACAAATATTAGCTGGTTGCAGGAACAGGTGCACCGCATTCGCCGGGAAGAACCGGTATCCCTGTTAGTTAATAATGCGGGAGTAGGCTACTTTGGCCTTCATGAAGAATTGAATGCAAAAAAAATTCATGAAATGGTGGCAGTCAATGTGGAAGTGCCCGTAGTGCTGACACAATTGCTTTTGCGGGAATTGAAACGCAGCAGTGGGACAATTATCAATATTTCTTCCATCACTGCCAAAAAGACCAATCCACATGGCTGCGCTTATGGCGCAACCAAAGCGGCGCTTAGCAGTTTTTCCGCCAGCCTGTTTGAAGAGGCACGCAAATATGGCGTGCGGGTTGCCGCAATCCATCCTGATATGACAGTGTCTGGATTTTATCGCAATGCGGATTTTTGCCAGGCACCGGAGGCAGACTGTCATCTTGTGCCGGAGGAGGTGGCATACGCGGTGGGACAAATTTTGGAAATGCGGCAAGGCATGCTGGCAACGGATATTGTTTTACAGCCGCAGAAACACCGGATCATGCGGAAAGGGGAGAAAACTCATGATTGAAATACGACGAGGAACCAGCCAGGATATGCTGGAATTTTGGGATGGACGCTATGCAGCGTATGCAGTGCCTTATGCCAAACGGGTGGAAAGCGGAGAACAGGAAGTCTGGATGGCGCGGGACACGAAAAATGGAAAATGGGTAGGGGAGCTGCACCTGCGCTGGAAAGACGAGGATGCGCAGCTGGCGGATGGCAAAGAGACAGCCTATTTATTAGCCTTTCGGGTAGAACCAGATTATCAGGGAAAGGGGATTGGAAAACAAATCATGCAGCGGGTATTGCAGCGGGCAGTAGAACGGGGTATTTATAAAATCAATATTGGTGTGGATGAAGAGGAAGAAAAGAATCTACGGATGTATCAAAAGTGGGGATTTGATAAAAAGGTGGCAGAATCTTCTTTTATCGACAATGGACAGATATATCCCTTTTCTGTTTACCAAAAAAATATGAAAAATGTGGCGGAAACTTAACTACAAGAATTGACAGAAAGTGCTTTGTATGTTATAATAAATATTCTACGTTTAGAGATAGAAAGTCCGGCCACCTTGCCGTTTTTGATGGGATGGTGAGCGGTGGAAAAAAGTAGAACGTATATCACATTGCGCAATGCGATAGATGTCATTGCATTTTTTCACGAGTAGAAAGGGCGGATGTTAGGGGAGGAAAAAAAGCTGACGTTATATGGCTTCAATAACCTCACGAAAACACTGAGCTTTAGCATTTATGATGTTTGCTATGCGAAAAGTGAGCGGGAACAAAAGGATTATATTGCCTATATAGACGAGCAGTATAACTCAGAACGGCTGACTAAAATTTTGTGTGAAGTGACAAATATGATTGGCGCACATATTTTAAATATATCGAAACAGGATTATGAACCGCAGGGTGCATCGGTGAATTTGATGATAGCGGAAGCGGATTTGGACGAGCAGGAAATTGACCAGTCCTGCAACCGGGGGAAATATACGGCGGCCATGCGCGACACGATTCATGCGCATTTGGACAAGAGTCATGTGACGGTGCACACTTACCCGGAGTACCATCCTGACAACGCGATCTCTACGTTTCGGGTGGATATTGATGTATCAACCTGTGGAGAAATTTCTCCGCTGAACGCGCTGAATTATTTAATTGGAAATTTTGATTCGGATATTATGACGATTGATTACCGGGTGCGGGGCTTTACACGGGATGTAAAAGGGGCAAAATGCTTCATTGACCATGACATTACCTCTATTCAGAATTATATTGACCAGGAGACTCTGCAAAAATATGATGCGATTGATGTCAATGTCTACCAATCTAACATCTTTCATACCAAATTGTTGATAAAAGAAATTGAACTGCAAAATTATTTGTTCAACACAGATGTTTATGAACTGCCGCCCAAACGCCGGCTGGAAATTACAGACCAGCTGCGCCGGGAAATGATTGAAATTTTTAGCGGTATGAATATCTATTAGGGTGGAGGGATGATACATGAAGCATTTGACACAGCGCGACGCGCCACTCTATGAGGCATTGGAAGAGCACCGGCAAAGTAGAATGGTTCACTTGGATGTGCCAGGGCACAAAGGTGGCCGGGGTAACAAGCCGCTTCGTGATTTTTTGGGGCGGGAATGCTTAGCGGCTGATGTGAATTCGATGAAGCCGCTGGATAATTTGTGTCATCCGGTTTCTGTCATTCATGAGGCACAGTGCCTGGCAGCGGAAGCGTTTGGCGCGGCACACGCATTTTTTATGGTAAATGGAACGACATCCGCGGTACAAGCGATGATTATGTCTTGCTGCAAGGCAGGAGAAAAAATAATTATGCCCCGAAATGTACACCGGAGCGCGATTAACGCACTGGTTGTCTGCGGGGCTGTTCCTGTTTATGTCAATCCTGGCACACATAAGGAACTGGGTATTCCGCTGGGAATGTCTGTGCAGGACGTGGAAGCGGCACTTGGCATGACGGTGAAGGCAGTGGAGTCCGGTGGTAAGGATTTTCTTGACGCGGCACTGAATTTGGATTATCATACAGAACGGAACAATGAGAATTTTGTATACATCAAAGCATACGATAGGGAGGATGAGTAACTTGAAATTTTCAAAACAGATGTCAGAATCAATTAAACTTGGTGTGATCCTTGCAATTGCCGGTGGATTTATGGATGCCTATTCCTATATGTGCAGAGGAAAAGTATTTGCCAATGCACAAACCGGAAATATTCTGCTTCTTGGAATCAATATTTCAGAGAGAAACTGGCAGATGGCACTCCACTATCTGGTTCCGGTGCTGGCATTTGCCATTGGAATCGCCCTTGCGGATCTGGTGAAAATACGGACGAAAGATTTGACGCTTCTGCACTGGAGGCAGATTTCGGTATTCTGTGAGGCAGTGATCCTACTGAGTGTCAGCTTTATCCCACAGGATTTTAATCTGGTGGCGAATGCACTCACGTCCCTTGCGTGCGGGATTCAGGTGGAAAGCTTCCGCAAAATCCATGGAAACGGAATTGCAACCACCATGTGCATCGGAAACTTACGAAGTGCGACTCAGCATATGTGCAGTTATGCGAACACGAAGGATAAAGAGTATATCAAGAAAGGACTTTTGTACTATGGAATCATCTTCTTCTTTGTGATCGGTGCAGTTATCGGAAATGCCTGTGTGGAAATGTTTGCTGAAAAGGCACTTCTGATCGCTTCTGCAATTCTGGCAGTTGCTTTTGTGATGATGTTTGTTGATGGAGAAAAAGAACAATGCAAATAAAGCAGATCGCGTATATAAGAT
>CALLNG010000481.1 GCA_938005345.1 uncultured Clostridia bacterium | reverse complement strand
ACCTCCGTTATCAAAAAGAATACGGCGCGCAGCAAACCTATGTAACAGAAAAAGGAAAAACGTTTTGGAGCGAACGCCGCAATATTTACCAGTATAAGGGAACGGTCAGCGCCAATGCGTATACCCATCTTGCGTCCAGCAATGGCTTGGACAAAGGCTGGGTCATGATTGACAACCTGTTTTGCAGTGCGGGCGAGTCTGGAATTGAAAACTATCTGGGATACCAGGTGAGGGCTTACATCCATCAGGAATTAGAGGATGATGAGGGAACCGTGATGGCGTTTGAATATCAACGGCTCAATACTGTGTTGGAAGTGCAAAGCGATGACATTATGGACGCTACCACGCTGCGCAGCGTAGAATTTTCCCAGGACAACCGCCGGCAGCGCATGCCGGTGTCTGCTACCGCGGATATGATTTATAACGGCAAAGCGCTGCTGGACGCTACCGATGCGGACATGAAACCGGAAAACGGTTTGCTCACCTTGATTGACCGCGGCAACGACGGCGTTGCGGACGCGGTGTGGATTGACAATTATGTAAATTATGCCGTATTGGGCGTCAGTGCGCAAAACGAAACCATCTCCGACCAATATGACCAGCCGATTTTGAAGTTGGCAGACGCAGAATATACCATCACGCGGGACGGATTCCCGGAGGATTTCCTATTTATCAAAGAGTGGGATATTGTGTCCGCTGCGGTGAGTAAGGACGGGGAATATGCCAAACTGGTGGTGACCTCCAACAGTTTCTCCGGTACCATTGAAGCCATGGGGGATGATACCGTAACGGTAGGCGGCGTGGAATATTTCATTGCCTCTTCTGAAAAAGAACCCATGAAAGTGGGGGAAAACGGGACATTCCATTTGGATATGTTCGGGAAAGTGGCGGCATTTCGTAAAGACATTTCGGAAGAAAGTTATGCGTACCTCGTCAAAGCGGGGAAAGCAGGCAATTTGTCCACCAGAATGCAGTTCCAGATTTTTGACATGAGCAGCAATTCCGAGCAAATTCTAGACGGGGCGGAAAACCTGACCATTGACGATAAGAAACTCACGATTGACGAATCCATCAAAGCGCTGGAAGAAAGCGCAAAAATGAGCACCCGGACAAATGGGATGTCCCAGCTCATTCGTTACCGGAAAAACAGCAAGGGAGAAATCAATGCAATCGACACCGTGGTGAAAACGGAAACGGAAAACGAAAACTCCATGGAACTGAGTGTGGCGAGTGCGGATACCCAGTTAACCTATAAAGGAATGTTGTTTAGCGGACGCGTTGCGTGTGCCAGCAGCACGCAGGTGCTGGCTCTTCCGCAGGATTTGGGACGCACTGATGATTATATCGTTACCAATTCTAACTATTTTGCTTATGACGGAAGATATTACATTGAAGCCTATTGCATGGATGACGCGCTGGTGCCGGAGGTGCTGCTTGTCTATTCGGAAACGGATTCGGGTTCTGCCCAAATTGGTATCTGGAACGGTGTATTCACGGTTGACCAAGTTGTACGCGCGCTCAATGAGGACTATGAAAATGTCTATCAGCTGCGCGGGACGTTTCGGGGAGCGGAAGTGTCCTATGAAGTGGATAGCAACCTATCAGACCAGGTGGCCCAGCTGGAGCGTGGCGACATTCTTGCCATTGCGCTCAACAATGAGCGCATCACAGCGATTCAGCAGGTCTTTGATATCGACAATCCGCAGGAATATGGCATGAGTAATTCGAGCTATACAGCCAAGGATGTGGTGACCTACGGGAAAGCCATGTTTAGAAACAACGAGGTGCTTGTGGTAGCGCTCAATGAGGAATTGACCGAAACCATCGGTTTTGAAATTGACCGTATCACGGTGGTTGATTTGGCAGAAGATACCGTGCGCCTTGGCAGCGTGGACGACATCTCGACCTATGGGGAAACCAAAGATTTGGAAAGTTCCAATGATGTTTTGATTTATTGCTATTACGGCAGCACAAGAGACATTGTCGTATTTGAAACGGAATAACGGATTGCGCTGGAATGGGAGAGGAGCGAAATGATGAAACGAATCATGATGTTTTGCTTGGCAGCGGTGCTCACAGGGATTTGGAGCTGCGCTGCGGCAGCCGCCGGCGCGGCGGTGACAATACAAATAAATGGCGATGGAAATTTTCAGGTGGTAGTTGCAGAAGCTGACGCGGCAATCCGCGTGAAAAACCCGTCGGGACAGGAAATCTACATCGGCGACAGCGCCGAAGGAGAGAGCCAAACGTTTATCATCCCCATGGATGGGACAACGGATGAAACCGGAGAATATGTATTCACGGTCAATGGCGAAATCTATACCCAATTCTATGCTAACAATGAATCCCAAGCGTATGCCATAGAGAGTGTAAATGCGGCACAGAACGCGGAGGATTTAGGCAGCGCGCTGCAAACCTATTGGCAGGAATTGGCGCTGGAACAGCAAGCATGGGATGACATGTCCCAATGGGGCGATGTTTATGAAAATGTGCTGAAACAGTTACCTTACGAGGGGGACGACGCCGCTACCCAGCTGCGCCGCGACATCCGGATGTACACCATGATCGACGGCCTGAACAAGGCTGCCACAGCAGCGGAAGTGAAAACGCTGATTGACACTTATAACGAAGAGTTTTTGCAGCTTGATATGGACGAAACTTCTGATTTTGGCAAACTGGAAGCCTCCTATCAGGAGCAGGTGTTTGAGGGAATGCTGCATCCATCTCCGGCCTATAGCAGTGTGGAGGATGTGAAAGCAGCGTATACCCAATCTTTGATTGTGCCGCTGGTCAATGGCACAAATTGGAGCAGCCTGGAAACAGTGCTGCGTAAATACAGCAAAGAAATCGGTATTTCTTTCATAGGAGACTTTGCGGGGCTGAACCCGGATACGGAAGCACCGGAAGTGTTCAAACAGATGAAAAACACCACGTATCAATCCACTGCGCAGATTGCAGCACGGTTTAACCAGCTGGTGGTGCAGCTAAAAGGGACAGGAAACGCTAACACCAACGTCGGTGGCGGTGGATCTGGCGGCGGAGGAGGCCGCGGCAACAGCAGCAATGAAACCATCATCAGCGATGATGCGAATTTGCCTCAGCCCAATGACCCGGGCGAGCCGTCCACCGGAAATTTGAGCCAATATTTTAACGATATGCAGACCAGCCCTTGGGCGGCAACGGCTGTGGATTATTTAGCGGAACTGCAAATTGTCAGCGGCAATGGCGCTGGCGGGTTTGAACCGGAACGCAGTATCACGCGGGAAGAGTTTTTGAAAATTTTGCTGGTGGCGCTGGAACTGGAAGGCACAGGCGAACCGGTAGAGTTTTCGGATGTGGATCAGAACGCTTGGTATGCGCCATATATCAGCACCGCAAAAGAACTGGGTATCACCTCCGGCATGGGGGATGGGACGTTTGGGATTGGCCAGCAAATCAGCCGCCAGGATATGGCAGTGTTTGCATACCGGGCTATGGGAGTAGCGGGAATGTTGCCGGAAGCGCAGCAGGAAAAAGTGCCGTTTACCGACGAAGCGCTCATCAGCGACTATGCGGTGGACGCGGCTTACCAAATGCAGCAAACGGGCATTTTGTCCGGCATGGGCGACGGTTCTTTTGCACCGGTGGAATCGGCAACACGTGCACAGGCTGCGAAAATGGTCTATGAAATGATTGGATAATCCAGGCGAAGCAATCCTATTTATGAAATAAACTTGTCTTGAAACCGGAAAAGGACGCACCGTCACCCCATGGGGAACCGTGCGTCCTTTTTCGGCTGTGCCGCATGAAAAAATGCATACAATAGGTGTGAAAGAAGTTGAGAAATGTGCAAAACGGCATACCATGTATCAGGTGTGAAAATATGAAACAAACGTCCTTGCGCATCCGCAGGGACGCGGGATTGAAACGGAAATTTGACGCATTGTGCACGGAATTTGGCATAACCCTGTCTATGGCGCTTCTGGTGTTTGCGCGCGCCGAAATCCAAGAGAAACGGATTCCTACTGAAATGAAGTTAGACGTACCAAATGCATAGACACCAGAAGGAATGGAAGAAGTGAAACAATTCAAGAAAGACTCCACATAAAAAGATATATTCTGGTTTTGTGGAATTGATGGAAGATGAGCAAAAGGAAGGATAAAATTTATGGAAACAGACAAGTTTCAAAAAGAATTAAAATGGTACAAAACTATGAATAGGACATCGCTTTAATGGAAGGCGCGGTTACCTGTTTGACAAATGAATAGGTTTTACCAGAAAAAATAGAGATCATGCATTGAACAGTCAATATAAAGGATGCCGTGAACGGCTACATACAGCCAGATTGTCTGTTGGTATATGAAATTGTAGAAAAAACACGTTCGCATATCTAACAAGAACAGGGTCATATGGTGGTTTATTTCAATAGATGGATCCGATACTCCAAATAAATCAAAATCCAGGTGCAGACCTGGATTTTTTATGGTAATGTGGGATAAGGAGAGAGGTTGTCAGTTAGAGCGCACAGATAATCAACACTTGTGCCAAGATATTGGGCAAGTTTGATATATTGTTCTGTAGAAAGATACCGTTTTCCCAGTTCCACTTTAGAAATATTACTTTGATTCATACCGATTAATTGACCAATTTGTGCCTGTGTATAGTATTTTTTACGTAGTTTTGCCACATCTCCCATTCGTTTACGCAAATAGTCCGGCGAGAGGGGAGAACCACTGCGCGTATGAGGACGGCGTTCCTGCGTTAAGCACATGATAAAATCAATACTTGTGCCAAAAAACAACGCAGCCCGTTTACATTGTTCCGGCGTTGGAATTTTTTGACCGGATTCAATTCTGGAAATATCTGATTGGTCAATCCCTAAAGCAATTTGTAATTGAATTTGAGAGCAGTGCTTTCCCTTGCGAAGCTCATGGAACCGATTTTGCATAAACATCACCATCATTTATTATGGCAGTGTAGCATCAGAATTATATGGGATGCTGACCTAATCAGGAGATTCATAAGGAGAACAATCGTCTGTTAAGCCGCAAAGGTAATCAATGCTGGTATGAAAGAGGGTGGCCAACTGTCGATATTGGTTTATTGAAAAATAACGTTTCCCATGTTCCGCTTTTGAAACATTGCTTTGATCCATATGGAGAAGATGGCCAATATCGGTTTGTGTATACTCTTTCCCCCGCATATGGCTAATATTTCGTCTCCGTTGCAACCAGTAATCATATGAATGCGCAAATGGGCTTCGTGCATGAGGCTG
>CALLNG010000480.1 GCA_938005345.1 uncultured Clostridia bacterium | reverse complement strand
ACATAGTACCCACCTATCTTCCAGGCGTCACTCCAAGTAATCTTGACAATTGCCTTCCTTCTTATATAACGGAAACCATGCGCGGTGCGCTGTGCTACTTTAACCGGAAATTAAAAGGGTTTGCCGCGCCAGATGCGCTGCTGACGGGTGTGGAAACACGCACCTCTTCCCCGGTACGGTTGCTACGTGATGACCATTTTGAGGCGCTTGGTATTCCCGGCTTATACCCTGCTGGTGAAGGCAGCGGCTATGCTGGGGGGATTGTTAGTGCCGCCGTTGACGGGCTCAAAATTGCACGTCAAATTATCAGCACCTATGCTATAGATTGATTGACTCTTTGTAATATCCATCATTTCGGCTTTGTGCTGTTTAGCGAAAAATATTATCCGATATGATATAAAGCAAAAGAGATACAGGTTATTTAGCCTGTATCTCTTTTGCTTTATGTAGATTGGGGTATTTTATGTGGGGTTGCAAGGCTGCCCATCGTAAAGTACATTGCCGCTCTCACTGATAACAACTGTTTTTTTCTTTTCCTTTCTTAATCTAGACATATATAGCTTTTTAACATCAGTAAACTCCGGGATTTTGTATAACAAAATCACATTTTTGAAAATAGAGGCGTAGTTCTTTAATATTGAACATCCGTGGAAACCTCAAAAATGTACGTATATTCACCATTTCTATAAAGCGGCCTGCTACCTGACATTGTGTTTAATAATTCATCTACATCACCCACGCTCACTTTTTCAATGCTGAATAACGTACCGCTGCCCTCGCCGTATTTGTCATAAGTATCAGTTTGTATAAATGTTGCGTTGCCGTTGGTCGAACGAACCGTATATTTCCCTGCCCAATAGTTGGGAATTTTTATAGAATATTCTTCCAGAATTGCATGATAAAAGCCGGTGTAATCAACCGCTTTTCCATCTTTACCATGCACTATATAATCAAATGAGTCATTATTATCCTGATCATAAGCAAACAAATATACCATTGTATTAAAAGGCATATACGATGCAGATCCTTTTAATATAGGTGGATAGTACACATCAACTGAAAACGTTGGTCCGACTACAGGATTTATGTTTACTGACTCTTCACCTATAAACAATAAATACTTATTCCCTATAATAGTTATACTGATACTGCCGTTATTCCATTCAACTTCAGCATTTTCATCTACTTTTTCTATCGCCTCTCGCAACGGAACATACACTTCACCGTTTTCGATAAACGGCTGATTTGCAAGTTCAATTACCTCGCCGTTATTTGTAATCTCAATTGTATAATCTTCCCCTGTCATCCCCGACAGAACGCCTTGCGACTACCGTTGTGGATAACATTGCAAGTGCAAGGATAACCGACAATACCGATACAAATTTGCTTGTCGCTTTTTTCGTTTTCATCATGAGAAACCTCCTTTTCAATACTTTTTTACTACTTGCCATTTGAGTGGTAAGAGGGATTTGCTTTGTTTGCCCCAATGGCAGCATAGACAAAACCGTATCAATATAGCTCCTTTCTTCCTCCCGGTTCATGTTCCGTGTGACCGCCATATCGCATGAGATTTCACACTCGGCGTTGATTTGCTTCGAAACGGCCCATATCATGGGATTATACCAATGCAAACACTTCACGAAAACCACAAACCATTTTTATAAAATATCGTGCCGTTGAAAGTGTGTCATTTCATGGCGTAATATGTTGCTTTGCTGTTCTTCCGTAAGCTCATGTGCAGGCAGGACAAGGGTAGGTTTTACGATTTCCACCATAAACGGAGAAGGCGTATTTTCCCATTCACGAACCGCAACCCTTCTTTTTGTAAATTTCGCAAGCTCCGGACAGGGAACAATTACAGAATGTTTCCGCAGTTTCATTCTCAATCTAGCGTAGCCAATAAGATTGATCACTATCAGCAGCATTCCCACTACTAGCCAGATATGCGCGATATGATTCAGCCTATTATCCATTATATTTTTGATAAAGTTTGTTCCCGTTTGCAAAAGATTCGTTTCCGTATTTGCTTGCGGCGCAGGCGGGATACCGCCTGCGCCGCACTGGTTCCGTCTGTACTGTCTGTTCCTTTTGAATGGCTGGAGGAATAGTCGGTACAGTATCCGACCCCAGTAAATTGAACCGCACTGGGAGCAACATGGTAAAAAGCACAGCGAGCCAAATATAATAGTGCTATGAATACCCGAATACCTTTTGGGTAAGCGGTTTAGC
The DNA here is from genome assembly GCA_938005345.1 of uncultured Clostridia bacterium. Classification (GTDB taxonomy): domain Bacteria; phylum Bacillota; class Clostridia; order RUG12999; family RUG12999; genus JAAWTG01. Next base: position 1,729 of record CALLNG010000480.1, on the reverse strand, counting down.
AAGCAGAATCACCGCCGCTAAGCAAGAGCCCGCAAGGGATGTAATAAGCAAAGCCCTAAAAATTTCAGTAATCATCATTGATCCTCCGCATCCTCAAAAATCGCTTTCAGTTCCTTAATATCTTGCTCCGAAAAAGTTTCCTCCTCAAAAAGGGAAGTACCCAAATTCTGTGCCGAACCGTCAAACAAGTTTTTAATCAAATTTTTACCTGTGATTTTTTATACTCCTTTCCTGAGAGCAGCGGTGTATAATACCACGCCTTCTCCCCCGCCTTTCTACTGACAAAGCCCCCTTTTCTACCAACCTTGCAAGAAATGTTGCAATGATGGTACGTTTCCAGCCTTTGCTTTCTACTGCCTTTCCAATAGCAGTGGAAGCAATCGGCTCATTTGCCTTCCATACCACTTTCATAATTTCAAGTCCAGCCTCGTCTAGGTTAATATTTTCTGTCGACATTGAAAATACCTCCATATATTTAGTTCTACTTCAGTATACATCATCTGCCAATACTTTTCATCAAATAATTGTATTTCTTTTTCTTGCTTTTGCCAAATGAATCTATTAAATGCGAATAGAAAATGCTATTTTACCATTATATATAAAATATATTATACGATAGCTGCATAGGTGATCCCTGAAACGAAAAAGGCCGCTTCCCTTTCGGAAGCGGCCTTTTTCATCCTATAACCGGATTATTTATTTTTCAAATTAAACCAAGCATTGATGCCTGGATAAACTGCAACATCACCCAGTTCTTCTTCAATTCTGAGCAGTTGATTGTATTTTGCAACGCGGTCCGTTCTGGACGGCGCACCCGTCTTAATTTGGCCAGAATTCGTTGCAACCGCAATGTCAGCGATTGTCGCGTCTTCTGTTTCACCGCTTCTATGGGATGTTACAGCCGTATATCCTGCACGGTTTGCCATTTCGATTGCTTCCAGTGTTTCTGTCAGCGTACCAATCTGGTTGACTTTAATCAGGATCGAGTTGCTTACGCCCATATCAATTCCTTTTTTCAGGCGTTGTGTGTTTGTTACAAACAGGTCATCTCCAACCAGCTGAATTTTGTCACCCAGTTTTTCTGTCAGCACTTTCCAGCCTTCCCAGTCTTCTTCCGCAACACCGTCTTCCAGGGAGATAATCGGATATTTGTTAGCTAACTCTTCCCAGTATGCCGTCAGTTCTTCGCGGGTGTAATAGCGGTCAGATTTCCAGAAATAATATTCACCTTCGCGCCCTCTTGCTTTCGCTTCTTCATACATTTCTGTAGAAGCTGCATCAATTGCAATACGGAACTGTTCTCCCGGTTTGTACCCAGCTCTTTCCACTGCTTCCAAAATAACTTGAATTGCTTCTTCATCGCTCTTCAGGTTGGGAGCAAATCCACCTTCATCGCCTACAGAAGTGGCATATCCTTTATCTTTCAATACAGATTTCAGATTGTGGAACACTTCTGCACACCACTGCAGCGCCTGTTTGAAAGAGGAAGCGCCAACTGGCATAATCATAAATTCCTGAATGTTTACACTGTTGTCTGCATGTTTTCCACCATTGATGATGTTCATCATCGGCACTGGCAGCGTTTTGGCATTGCATCCGCCAATGTAGTTGTACAGGCTCATGCCCAGCGCTTCAGCCGCTGCTTTTGCACACGCCAGGGAAACACCCAAAATCGCATTCGCACCCAATTTACTTTTGTTCGGCGTACCATCCAGCGCAATCATAGTTT
>CALLNG010000479.1 GCA_938005345.1 uncultured Clostridia bacterium | reverse complement strand
AAAAAGCAGGAAATGATACAGTCTGTAGTAGAGGAAGGGGAACGCATGCTTTCCTCTATGTCGCTGCAGGAAATTCAAGAATTATTTGAACCCTGATGTGGAGACAAGAATACGAGGAGGAGTAGCATGTTTGACAAATTGGACTTTATAGAAGAAAAATATCGGGATCTAAATGAGAAGGTCAGTCAGCCAGAAATTATAGCGGATACGCCACTGTGGACAAAATACTGCAAAGAAGTGGCATCACTTACTCCGATTGTAGAAAAATACCGTGCTTATAAACAGGCAAAAGCGGACATGGATGAAGCAAAGGCTTTGCTGGAAGATAAAGTGGATAAAGAATTGAAGGAAATGGCGGAGTTGGAGCTAGAAGACGCGAAGGCAAGAACCCAAACCATTTCAGAGGAACTAAAAATTTTGCTTTTACCCAAAGACCCAAATGATGAAAAAAATGTAATTATTGAAATTCGAGCGGGGGCAGGCGGGGAAGAAGCGGCTTTGTTTGCCGGCAGTTTATTTCGCATGTACAGTATGTATGCGGAGGCAAACCGCTGGAAAATAGAATTGATTGATCAAAACCCGACAGAATTGGGCGGATTTAAGGAAGTGGTATTTCAGGTTTCTGGCAATATGGTATATAGTAAGTTGAAATTTGAAAGCGGTGTCCACCGGGTACAACGTGTACCGGAAACAGAGGCAGGTGGGCGGATTCATACGTCCACTGTAACTGTTGCTGTGTTACCAGAAGCGGAGGAAGTGGATTTGGAAATCAATCCGGCAGATTTGCGTATTGACGTATACCGGGCAAGCGGAGCCGGAGGGCAGCATGTTAATAAAACAGAATCCGCAGTACGCATCACCCACTTGCCGACTGGTATTGTAGTGGCATGCCAATCGGAACGGTCTCAGCTGCAAAACAAGGAATCGGCGATGAAAATTTTGCGTTCCCGCTTGTATGAAGCAATGCAGGCAAAACAGGCGCAGGAGCTGGCAGATGAACGAAAAAGCCAAGTGGGAACCGGAGACCGCAGTGAACGGATTCGGACCTATAATTTTCCGCAAGGACGGGTAACGGATCATCGGATTGGGCTTACACTACACAAATTGGAGTCTGTTTTAAACGGAGAATTGGATGAAATTATTGATGCATTGATTACAGCGGATCAAAGTGAAAAATTGAAACAGCAAGAATAATGGCACCCCCATTTTCATATAGTGTGGTGAAACACAATGAAAATGGGGAATGATAGATGCGGATAGTATCTGCTGGATTACTAGCAGTAATATATTTGACAGCACAAGTGTTGGGGCGCTTAGTGCATCAGTCTTGCAAAAAAGACCCAGAAATATTACAGGCATTTGCTACAGTACATGCTGGATTACTGCTGGCGGCAGCCTGCTTTGAATTGTTGCCGCTATCATTGGATAGCGCTAGATGGACAGTGGCGTTAACAGGGCTTGCAGCAGGTGCAGGATGCTGGATTTCTGCCAAATTGTATTCATACCGGGGAAAACGGATTAGTCTTAGTGCTCTATTGCAGACAGTGTGCTTAGGGTTAGCGCTTGGCGCGGCATATGCACCCGCAGAGAGGATAGGAAAGAAATTTTTGCTTGTATTGTTTTTAGCGGCTTTTTTGCAGAGTGTATCAGAAAGCAAAACATGGAAAGGTTATTTCTGGCAGACAGCGACAGTGTTGCTTGGAACAGTTGTGGGGCAGTTGGCTGGAGAAATAGGGATAGAACTCGGTGGCGCCTGTTTGGCATTCGCTGGCAGTTTTTTGATTATAGCGTCTTACCAATATTTGTTGCCAGGAAAGAACAAAATGGAAACATCAGGCGCAGGCAGTACTATTTTAGGACTGTTACTGGGTCTAGGCATTACCTTTTTATAAGGAAGTGAATCTAACATATGCATATGACAAAACGGATTCAAGCTACAGACCAGGAGGGAATTAGGCAGGCTGCACAAGCACTGCGGCAGGGAGAATTGGTTGCTTTTCCGACAGAGACGGTCTATGGCTTAGGAGCAAATGCTTTGAATGAGACGGCCGTGCGGGATATATTTGCCGCAAAAGGGCGTCCGTCGGATAATCCATTAATTGTCCATATAACAGAACTAACACAGGCGGAAGCCTTTGCAAAGGTCACAGAGCCGGCACGGATGTTATTTGAGACATTTGCACCCGGCCCACTCACGGTCATTATGCAAAAGACCGGTGGAATTCCAGAGGCGGTTACAGCGGGATTGGATAGCGTTGCTGTGCGGATTCCAAGGGGGAAGGCCACGCAAGACCTACTGAATCTAGCTGCTGTACCAGTTGCGGCGCCAAGCGCCAACCGCTCGGGGAAACCGAGCCCGACGGATGCGGAAAGTGTGTTGCTAGATATGGATGGACGTATTTGGGGTGTAGTAGATGGTGGGCCATGCCAAGTTGGAATTGAATCAACCATTGTGGATGTGACTGGGAAATACCCAATTATCTTGCGGCCCGGCGGTATAACTTTAGAGCAGGTACGGCAAATTCTGCCGAATTGTACAATGGATGACGGTTTGTTGCAAAGACCACAGCAGAATTTTAAGCCTAAAGCGCCGGGAATGAAATATAAACACTATGCACCGCGTGCCCAGGTGATTGCATTTGAAGGAAATGGACAAGCTGTCCGGCATGTGATAGAAACGTATATTGCACAGCATTCTGATAAAAAGATAGGTGTATTTGCGAAGAATGGACATGATTATCAGCAGACTGTTGTAAAACACTGGGGAACAACGGCGGGGGAAATGGCTAAAGTTTTGTTTGCAGCGTTACGCTGGTTTGACAAAGAAGGGGTGGAGGTCATTTTGTGTGAACCGCCTGAGATAGGAGGAATGGGGACAAGTGTCCGCAACCGGTTGTATAAAGCGGCGGGGTTTCATATCATTCAGGCGGAGGAGGAGCAAAAGGGAGGAACAAATGTATGAATAAAGTGAAGGTATTGTTTGTCTGCACAGGAAATACTTGCCGCAGTCCGATGGCGGAGGGGTTGCTAAAACAAAAAAGTGAAATTTGCGATGTCCTGTCTGCAGGGCTTCACGCGGCAGATGGCAGCCCAGCAAGCGTCCACGCGGTGCAGGTTATGAAACAGCGTGGCATTGATATCAGCCGGCATACGGCGGCAACTATAACGCCGCAGGTTCTGAAGAGTGCCGATATTATTTTAACCATGACACAAGCACAAAAAGAGGCAATTTGTGACGCCTTTCCAGAATATGCGGAAAAAATACAAACTTTGGGTACTTTTGCAGGCGTTTCTTCAGAAATTCCAGACCCGTTTATGGGAAACGAACAGATCTACGAAGCATGTGCAAAAGAACTGGAACGGCTGATTGATTTGGCGCTACCTAAATTTGCACAAATGGTACAGCCGACATGATCGGGTTGGAATTGTTGCCGTTACAGCAAAGCTGGCTGCCGGAACTTATGCAAATTGAACGGGAGGCGTTTGGAGAAGACGCTTGGACACAGGAAATGTTTCGTCAAGGAATGCAGCAACCGCTTGCACATTATATCGTAGCAAAACGTCAAGACATGCTAGTGGGTTATATGGGATTTTTGCATGTAATAGACGAAGTGGAATTGTTAACGATTGCAGTGAGTAGCAGTGCAAGAAGAATGGGCATAGGAAAATGTTTATTGCTAGAGCTTCTTTCTTATGTAAAATGGCACAACGTGAACCGGGTGTTGCTGGAGGTGCGCCAATCTAATTTTGCGGCAATTGCGCTGTATGAATCATTAGCATTTCATCCAATTGGAATCCGGAAGGGATATTACCACAATCCACAGGAGGACGCACTGATTTATGAATGGACGGGAGGCGCACAACGTGTGGGTAACACATCCGTTTGAACCAGTTTATGACAACAACAGCCGTATTTTAATTTTAGGTAGTTTTCCTTCTGTCAAATCAAGAGAAGTCCAATTTTATTATGGAAATCACCAAAACCGGTTTTGGCATGTGATAGCGCAGATTTTCCAGTGTGCGTTGCCGGAAACAGTTTTGCAAAAACGTAGAGTATTATTAGACCATGGTGTCGCCTTGTGGGATATTCTCAAAAGCTGCGTGATAGAAGGGTCTTCGGACGCCAGTATACAGAACCCCCAGCCAAATTCCATTGCATGGCTGCTAGAGAAAACAGACATACAAAAAATTTGTTTCAATGGAAAAAAGGCATATCAAATTTACCAGCAGTATTGTCCACAGCTTGCGGTTTCGATTCAGGTTTTACCTTCGACTAGCCCTGCGAATGCAGCATACTCATTGCAACGGCTCTGTGAAATTTGGGGACAAGCGTTACTTTTTTAGAGTAACTATAGAATAGATACCTTTTGATGTTCAAAAAAGCAGACAATGACATAACAAAAAGCCTCTTGCTAATGCAAGAGGCTTTTTGAAATAAAGTAAACTTATTTTGGCTGTTTTCCGATATAGGCCAAAATTCCACCGTCTACATATAGAACATGTCCATTAACAAAATCGGATGCATCGGATGCCAGGAATACGGCAGGACCCATCAAATCTTCAGGTGTTCCCCAACGGGCAGCCGGTGTTTTGGAAACAATGAAATTATTAAATGGATGCCCATCCTCACGCAGCGGAGCAGTCTGAGGCGTTGCAATATAGCCAGGGCCAATACCGTTACACTGAATGTTGTATTCGCCATATTCAGAACAGATATTTCTTGTCAACATTTTTAATCCGCCTTTTGCAGCTGCGTATGCAGAAACAGTTTCACGGCCTAGTTCTGACATCATGGAGCAAATGTTAATAATCTTACCATGTCCCTTTTTAATCATAGAAGGGATAACTGCCTTTGATACGATAAACGGAGCATTTAAGTCAACATCAATTACCTGTCTGAATTCCTCTGCCGTCATATCGCACATTGGAATTCGTTTAATGATTCCGGCATTGTTGACCAGAATGTCAATAACGCCAACTTCTTCTTCAATTTTTTTAACCAGAGCCTGTACCTGGTCTTCTTTAGTAACATCGCATACATAACCATGCGCTTTAATGCCATCTTCCTCGTAGGATTTGAGTCCTTTTTCCACCAATTCAGGTTTGATATCATTAAAAACGATGGTAGCACCAGCCGCGGCAAAGCTTTTAGCAATTGCGTAACCAATACCATAAGAAGCGCCCGTCACCAAAGCGATTTTTCCCTCCAAGGAAAATTTACTCATAAAATCCATTGTTGTAATACCTCCTCAGTTCTTATTGTAAAAAATTTCTCCAGTAGGAATGAATTGTATACATCTATTATAGCATAGTTGCAAAGGAGAGTCAAATATTTCTTCACAAAAAGACTGTTAAATAAAAGACAATATAAGATACATTTTTCATTGAATTAAAGAAGAAAAGGTACGCAATATTTTACATATTATTACAAAAAATTTACATAGTACAGGTGGAAGATGCTAAAGCAGTATGTTATGTTAAAAACAGAATAAAAAATAGAAATGGAGTGTACGGGAAAATATGTGGGGTGTCATTGATATTGGCTCTAACACAATCCGGCTGGTGATTTATTCCTTAGAAGAGGGTAAACTACGTCCGATGTTAAACAAAAAATATGCAGCGGGGCTCGCTGGATATATTGGCAAAAATGGGAAACTAAGCAAAGAGGGAATCGAAAAGTTGATGGCCATTTTGTGTGAAATTCAAAGTATTTTGCAGTATATTCACGTAGAAAATGTATATCCGTTTGCAACGGCGGCTTTACGAAACAGTACTAATGGACGCGAAATTGTGGCAATGATAAAAGATAAATGCGGTATGGATGTACGGATTTTGACAGGAGAAGAAGAAGCAATTTTTGACTATTATAGCACGATAAACAGCGGGACAAGCGCCAGTGGACTTTTAGTGGATGTGGGCGGTGGAAGTACAGAACTTACCTTTTTTCGAGAGAGAGAAATTCTTTCGGCTGTATCTCTCTCGATCGGTTCTTTAACCCTCTATAAAAGGTTTGTCAAAGAGGTGCTGCCAACGGAACAAGAAACAAAATGCATAAAAAAGGAAATCAAACGCAGTTTGCAGAGTATTCCGCTTCCAGAAAAAAATCTGGTAGCAAAACAAATATATAGTGTGGGCGGAACAGCACGGGCGTCTTTGAAACTGATAAACCGTAAGTATAACCGCTCTGCAACGGCTATGGAATATACATACAAGGAATTACAAGAATTTTTAGCGGATATTGAGGAAAAACCAAGACGGCTGTTAAATAATATTCTTTGCACCTCGCCGGAGCGGGTACATACCATTGTTCCTGGTATGTTAATTTTCGATACGGTTGCCAAATATTATCATGCAGAAGGTTTTACCATAAGTCCCTATGGAGTAAGAGAAGGATATTTGATGCATGTTTTAAACATGAAGGAGAGGGTACTGTGAGTAAATTATATCAAAAGGGGTTCACCCAAAACAGGGAATTATCTTGGCTGCGCTTTAATGACAGGGTTTTAAGTGAAGCCATGGACGAAACCAATCCCTTGCTGGAACGGCTGAAATTTATTTCTATTTTTACGAGCAACTTAGACGAGTTTTTCATGATTCGGGTTGGAAGCCTTTTTGATATGATGAGTGCTGATAAAACTAGTATTGGTGCAACAGGTGGAACAGCTACTATATCAACTAGTGCTAGTAGAACTAGAAGTTATACATGGAATGGTG
>CALLNG010000478.1 GCA_938005345.1 uncultured Clostridia bacterium | reverse complement strand
CGGGTTATTCACTTGGACGCGCAGATGTAGTGCGCCGGGCCATGAGTAAAAAAAAGTATGATGTTATGCAAAAAGAACGGGAATATTTTATTCATGGACAGCAGGACGAACAAGGAAATATTTTAGTCGATGGTGCCGTGCGGCGTGGGGTGCCGGAAGATGTTGCCAATTCCATATTTGATGAAATGATGGATTTTGCAAATTATGCGTTCAATAAATCCCATGCGGCTGCCTATGCAATTATTGCCTATCAAACGGCTTATTTAAAAACTTTTTATCCCTCCCATTTTATGGCCGCTTTACTCTCTTGTGTGCTATCAGATAATACTAAAATATCACAATATATTGTGGAATGCAAACGAATGGGAATACAGTTGCTTCCTCCGGATGTGAACCGAAGCTATAACGGATTTCGAGTTGATCATGGTAATATTCGCTTTGGGCTGGAAGGTATTAAGCATGTTGGAACAAATTTTGTGCAGGCCATTATTGAGGAACGGCAGGAAAATGGGAAATATACTGATTTGTACGATTTTTGCAGCCGTTTAAAATCCCGTGTCATTAATAAAAAAGGTGTGGAATGCCTTATTAAAAGCGGGGCAATGGATTGCTTTGGAAACAAGCGTGCCGAATTACTGGAAGTCTATGAGGCAATGTTAGACGATATTACATCCAATGCGAAGAAAAATGTGGAAGGACAACTCTCATTGTTCGGAGAACTAGAGGAAAAAGAAAATGGCATTGAAAACTATTTGCATGGTACTATACCGGAGATGTCAAAACGGCAAATGCTTGCTTTTGAGAAGGAAATGATGGGAATTTACATTTCGGGGCATCCTCTAGAAGAGTACACGGATTTACTGAAGAATTTAGATTACTTTACTATGGGAGATTTACAATTTGAAAAACAGGAAGATGTGGCACTGGCTGGCGTACGGGAAGGAATGGAAATTAAAGTTTGCGGTATTGTAGAACACATCAATGTTAAAACGACAAAACGCGGAGACCAAATGGCATTTTTGCAACTCTCAGATCAATTTGGTAGTATGGAAATCCTTGTTTTCGCTAAGGTCTATTCCAGTATCCGGTATTTACTGAAAGAAGACAGCGCGGTCTATGTAACTGGACGGCTGGATATCCAGGAGGATACACAAGGCGGCTTGCAAAGCAAAATCGTCGCCTCAGACATCATGTTATTGGATGCGATGAGAACGCTAAAGGAGAAACAGGTAAACAAATCGAAGCTCTATATCAAGCTAGAAATTGGTAAGGAATATTTGTTGGACCGTATCAAGGAGATAACAGCAAAATACCCTGGGGATGATACATTGTATCTTTATTTTGAAGATAGAAATAAGACACTAGTCTCCAATACGCCAGTGCAAACGTCGGAATCATTAATGCAGGAATTATCCACATTATTGGGAGATGACTGTGTGAAACTCAAACAAGGAAAGGAAGCCTGACAATGGAAGAACTAAAGATATATGGGAGCCAGCTCCCGCCTTATTTTGATAATTCTATTGAACAACCTATCCCGACCGTAACACATTATTTTTTAGAAGATGAAGAGGATGTCCCATGTGTTTTAATTTGTGCCGGTGGAGCGTATATGGCCCGCGCCGAATATGAAGGTGGCGTAGTTGCACGCTTTTTCAATGAGTGTGGTTTTCATGCGGCTGTCTTAAATTATCGAATTAGTCCTTACCGGTATCCTGCTGCATTGCTGGATGCACAACGCGCGGTTCGCTTTTTGCGATGCCATGCAAAAGAATACGGT
>CALLNG010000477.1 GCA_938005345.1 uncultured Clostridia bacterium | reverse complement strand
CAGACAAATATCCAGAATCGTTTTCTTTTCATCATTCACACCGCTTTCTATTGTTCTCATACCGATTTATAGTGCCAGCCGGATAAACACGACCGCCCCAAACAGGCAGAGGATGCTTCCGAAAATCCGGTTCATATACCGAAAACTGAAATGGGCTGTTTTTTTCTTAATCATGCCGGTTGCAGCAGACAAGGCTCCCCAGCAGAGATAGGTTCCAAGGAATACACCACAGACCAGGCAGAACCCTTCCCATACTCCCGCATCTCCTGAAATGCCAAAGTAGGAAAAGGCAAAAATGCTCCCCTGGTAACGCAACAAAAAGCCGGAAATGATGGTTAGCCCAAACACACCCACACAGACGTAGAAGCAATCCGCTACAGAGGAGCCAAGTCCGGTGAGCAAACCCGCTTTCACACCTTGGCTGAACGTACGCTGTACAGTCAACGCGCCTACCGCTCCCACAGGGAGGCCAAAATTTTAATGGCAGAAGGATAGCCAATGAGAATATGCGGCTGAAATGCGCGGACATTCGTAATCCATTGTGCGAGGGGAGTCTTAATATCCAGATACATCTGTTTAGCGCCCACGCCGCCGATGCCATCGCCGACTGCCATGGCTCCGCCATAGCGTCCATCTGCTGCGGCAATATATAGGATGCGAGGCTTGCCGGCAAGCAACCGCAGAATTTGCGGCATGCTCATATTCCATAAGGCGCCCCGAATGATGCCAAGCAGCATTTGATTCCAGGCCGCTTCGTCGTAGACAAAATATCCCGGTTTTCCTGTGCTGCCGGAAGAATGTACCACATGGTATTTCCCCAGATACGGCTTGCGGTCAACGCGCTCTTGCGCATCGAACCAGCACAGCTTTTCTTGTTTTACATTAGATACCGTTATCAAGTCATCGAAATGTTCCATCACAATGGATTTGTCAATTGTGGGAAATGCAGAAAGCGGCGGACTGTCCAGTTGTACCTCTGTAATACCGGCCACTTCAAACGTTTTGCGATAAAATTCCGAATTCTCCCAGGCATAGTGCAGCAATTTTCGAAGTTTTCTGTTTTGCAGTTCCTGCATTTGACTCTGTGACAAATCGACGTTTTTTTCAATTGGAAAAGCTCCCGCAACGTTTTAAAATAGTTCATACAGCGCTCTCCTTTCTGCTATTTTTCTAACTGAACTATATAGCTCTGGCTATAATTCTCCCGGTGATAGTACCGGGCCTCGCCGGTGCTTAGGTTCATCACAATGCTCCATTCCGTGGATTCAAATTCCCCAAAATTGTCCTTACTTACGCTGTCCAGCGCATCCCGCACATCCGCCATGCCCATGGCGGGCGTTTCTTCCAGCTGTCTCATGAGGATGTCATACCGCTCCTGGGACTGCTCCGTTCCTATTCCATTTTTCTCCCCATCAGCCAGGTAGAAATTTGTCAGCACGGGGGTCTCGACAACGACCATCTCGTTATTTACATACTCCACTGCCACGCTGCGGCCCGTAGAATCTGCGATTGCAAAGTGAACCATCATCCCCATGGAACCGTGCAGGTCATACTGGGAGAGAAAATCCAGCGCCTCGTCCACATTGGCGGCTTTATCCAGAATCAGACGAATGGCCGTTGTTGTGGTGATATCCGGCTTATTCGTGTTCTGCTCAATGGCAGCAGAATCCTGAATCATATTCACCGATACCCCAAGTCCCGCTTCGTTCATCCCGTCTAACGGCGCATACAGAGCGGCCAGCGTTTTTACTTCGTCCAGCCGCAGCGCCATACTCACAACACCGCTCACATTTTTGGTTATGAAATCCATGTTGACGGTAGAAAGAGA
>CALLNG010000476.1 GCA_938005345.1 uncultured Clostridia bacterium | reverse complement strand
GTCGATATCCAGCGCATTGTACACCAGGCGCGCCACTTCACCACGCGTCAGCGGTATCTTTGTTTCTCCCAGATTTTTCAGCAATCCGATTTCTGCAGCCTGCATCATATAGCCCGTTGGAAATCCGCCCTTTTGGTTCGCAACTGCGCTGTATCCCAGCGTATTAACCAAAATTTTACATGCTGCTTCCACCGTGATATTCCCATCTGGCTCAAACAGGCCGTTCCCGATCCCTTCGATCACCCGCAGGCCGCTGAGCAAATTGATGTACCCGGCCGCCCAGTGCTCCTGCGGCACATCGCTAAATTTTTCCTGGCCCGCCGACAGCGGCGCCACATCTTCCATGCCCATCAGACGTACCACAATCGCAGAAAATTCCGCCCGTGTGACCGGCTCGTCCAAATCCATGTCCCCATTTTCGTCCCCGATCATGATACCGAGCGACTGCAAATCAAACAGGACCGTTTCCATGTCTGATGCTGCTGATGCAAACATTCCTGTAAACACTGCCAGCAGCATAGTGCATGCTAAAATCATGGACACTACCTTTCCTCTTTTCATTCTTCTCTCCTCCATCTTGGTTATTACGGAAATGTTTTACCGTCTTTCCTCCAGCATTTTCCCATTTCCGCGCTCTTAAAAAATGCCGCAAAAGCGCAAAACGTAAGGTTATACGCTTTTGCGGCACTTTTTATGGTTTTTTCATGCCCTGACAGCAGCCTTTTTTCACAAGACATATCTTTTTCCATATTTGAAACAATATTGGTATTGCGCCTTGTTGCAGGGGAATCCAGTGCAACAGGCCATTACGGTAGCTAATTGGTATCCAACTTAGGTACTATACACCACATCCAATTCAAAGTAATTCCTATTATACTCCCATAATACGCAAAAGTCAATTGCAATTTATACGTAGTTTTTAATTACAAAAATAAACGATATGAAAAATTACTTTTTGCAGATATAATTTTAGGCGAAAGGAGTGGTTTTATGTTTGTCGTTCGGAAAACCGAAGATTCTGTCAACCGTACCATTCGGTTCCCTAAATCCTTACTGGAACAGATGTCCAAAATCGCGCAGCAAGAGCATGTTTCATTAAATAGTTTTGTAGTGCAATGCTGCGAATATGCAATCAATGAGATGCAAGCTACGGATGAAAAAAAGGGAGCGGAACCGGATGCATGAGTTTGCCACATTTTGTTGAAAATCTATTTCGGCCTTACAGGCCGCTTTTTCCATGTTGGGTGTTTTTACCAGTTGTTGGTTTTATTATAATGCCTATATACTAAAATTTCAATTTTTAGTTTATGTTTTCCTATATGCAATTTCGGTTATTGTATCGGCAATTTCCGTTTTTTGCAATACGCAAAAACGGCATATCCCCATGATACCTAGGGATATGCCGTTTTTCATTTTTACTTGGTTTTTGCCGCCATCGACAACCTTATTGGTTTTAGATAAGGTTAGGAAAACACGTTGTGCTTTTTACAAATGATGGTATGCACTTTCCAAGGTTTTCCTTCCACCGGCTCCAGTTCCAGCCGCACCAGGCCGTCCTGTTCCTGCACCACAGGAAGGATATGCCCACTGTAGCGTCCTGCCGTATTATGCACCTCCTGCACAGTATCGCCGCACCGCAAGCGCATGTCACAGCGTTCTCCGCAGCCTACAAACAAATCATATTGACCGCGCGGCAAGTCCATCGCAAATACCGCCGCTTCATCACTGGTCCAAAACCGCTGCGCCAGCCGCTCGCTCCCCACGATAGCCAAGCCAACATTTTGTGCATCGCAAAAACCATATCCTTTGCGCACCTGGTAGGACTCGTTCTCCCATAGCACAGTTACGGGCAGCCCAAAGCGCTGCTCTTCCTCCGGCAAGCAGCCCTCTTCCCATCCCGCCGTAAAAAAGTACACAATGCGGTTGCGGTGCCGGGTATCCGCAACGTAGTAGTCGCATACAAAAGTATCTAGCAACCGCTCATAGTCCGTGTTTTGATCCTTTCCGGCATAAATCCGCGCGCCTGTATGTCCAACATAATAGTGCGGGATGGATTGTTTGGGCAGCATCTCTCCCCAAGCGCCAAACAAATAATGCTGGCCTGCCTGCGCCTCCAGCAGCAACACGCCGTCCTGTTCCCGCACCATGGCGCCAGACGGCGGCTGTAATCCCTGCACGCCGCGCAGGCGAATCGTTTGGGTCTTTGGACATTGTAGTGACACCGCCTGTGTTTTGCCCGCGCGCCGCTGCGCCGAAACCAATACGCCGCCCGCCGCGCGCAACGAATCAAAGGAGCAGTCCAGCCAGGACGCAGGCAGAGCCGGAAAGATACGGATTTCCCCGTCCTGCCCGCTTTGCAGCAGCAGTTCCTGAACGGCGGCGATGGTCTCGCCCACGCATTCCATCATGAAGGGATAGCCCATAGGCGGTTTGTTGACCAAACACAAATTCAGCCAGCGGTTAGTCTCCTCCGCACCCATGCCATTGGCGCGCAAATGTAGGTCAAACCCTTTTTCGTACATGGTATGCAGCGCCAAATCGCCAAGGCCCATACGCGCCGCAGCGGCAGCCAGCCAGCCAAAACCAAACACCCCCAGCTCGGTATGGCTGGTAGCATAGCGCACGGTTGCTTCCGCGATGTGCCGGGTTTCCGGCCCGCTGTACTGGTCCCACTCTCCCGCCGGAAATATAGGCATGAGCAGGGAGGGATGCCGCAAATGCTGTCCCGCCGGTGCTTCGCGGCAGTCCTTCAAAATTTCTCCATAGGGAGAAAAGGGCGCAGTCTCATAATCGGGTAAGTCCTGCAGCAGCGATGTGCATAGGTCCGCGATTCCGTCCTCCGCCTGCAAAATTTCCGCGGCCTGCCGGGTGAATTGCAGCAAATATTTCACGCAGGCAATGGTAATGACTGCATTGTGCCCCATCGGGCCCTGTTCCGGCGACACGTCAGGGAACACCTCCCATGTGCCGCGCTGTTCATCCCAGTCCAGGCGTTGCTGCCAAAACCGCACCTGCTGCACAAAATGGGGATATGCTTTGTCCCGCAAAAAAGTTTCATCCCCGCTGTAGATATACTGCCACCACAAAAACTGGGCACACCACGGCCCTATGCAGTTATAAAACGGATGGGGATAGTCGCCTGCATATCCCGGCATACCATGGAACTCCTCGGCAAAACGCATACCTGCCGCTTCATGTTGCAAAAAACCGTCACAAAATACCTGGGACAATTCTAGGTGGTTTGCAGTATAGGTTCCCCAGTAAGTGGCCTGGATGTTCACATCCCAGTACCAAACGCTGCCCCATAGCGTAGGGCGGCGGATATCCCACAGGCCGTTTAAGCCGCTGGCCTGCTCGCTGCGCCTGCCGCCGCCTCCGCTGCTGCATGCCAGAACGTAAAGATTCAAATACCACAGATTCTCCAAAAAGGCATCCGGCAACGTCACGGCAGACGCGGCAAAAAACTGCTCCCAGTACTGGTGGTGCTGTTGCAGCAAGGCTTGCAGCTG
>CALLNG010000475.1 GCA_938005345.1 uncultured Clostridia bacterium | reverse complement strand
GGGGCAGGGAGGCCATCCGCTTGTGGCGTGTATTCGCGTTGCTGGCGAACGAGAAGGAAAACCAGAACTGGAATGCAGTGGGGCGGCAATTTTTTCCGATAACCGCTTAGTGGGTTATCTAGATGAAAATCAAACACTCGCTTGCCAATTAATACGCGGAGAACCAGTGCATGCTTCACTTTATCTAAATCAAAGTGGAACCAGTGTAGAAATTGAACGAAAAAAAACTCAAGTACAACGCAGTACTGAGGGGGCTGTGGTTTTTGTCGGTTTAGATGTATCGGTAACGGGAAAAAAGAATATACTGGATACAGAGGAAATTTTAAGGGAAACACAAACAGAAGTGAAACAGCTCATGCAAAGTACAATTAACCAGGTACAGCAACAATATGGCATGGATCTATTTAAAATTGGCAGTGCACTACAGGAGAGCGGGCAAAATACAATAACCTGGGAACAGAATTTTGCATCGTTTCCAGTATCTGTACAGGTATCTGCACAATTAAAAAATGCTGGGCAAACGCTGCAATAAACGAAAGAGGAGGCGGGATAATGGAACAACGAAAGGGATTACCTGTACGGCAAGCGGTTAGTATTCTTGTGGCATGCCAGCTGCTGGAAGTGCTGACATGGCTGCCGGAGGTTGCAGGGCTTTCCCAGCCGGGGGATCTATTGTTTGTTGTTTTATTTTCGGCTGTGGTTCAAGCGCTTTTGTTATTGCCCCTCTATTTCCTGCTTCGTTGGAGACAGATGAATACCCTGCCGCGGTTTGCAGCAGGAATGTATAGTGCTTATTTTCTTTTTATAGCACTCTATATGCTTTTTTGCGGCTATATCTTTTTAAGCCGTGTTGTCATGCCGCAAACAAATGGATTGCTATTAATAGGCCTGTTGCTGGTTAGTGGATGTTATATTGCTGCCCGGGAGCGGGAAGCCTTAATGAAAACTGGTTCGTTTTTTGCAACAGGGATGGTGATAATTTCTCTGGCATTTTTTGTGCTTTCTTTACCTGATATAGACATAACACAGTTGCACGGAACCATTTCTAGCAACGAAACTTTATGGGAATTTGCTCTGAAAGGTGCACTGCGAAGTACCATGGCTCCTATTTTACTTGTTTTACTATCTGATAAAATGGAAATTGGCGGAAAAACCATTTGGATGAGTTGGGGTTTATTTTTTGTACTGTTTTTTCTCATTAGCGTTACAACGGTTGCGGTACTGGGTGTTGTATCACAGCTGGTGCTATTTCCAGTTTTTCTACAAGTTACTACGCTTGGCATTGATGGTATGATTCAAAGAATGGATATTGTATGGATAGCAGGGTGGGGAATGGCCCTATTTGTTGCACTAGGAACCTGTATTCACTGTGGGCAGTATTGCTTGCGGCGTATTAACCTTAATGGCGGTATTGTATTTAATGCTTTGATGATAGTGGGAGCTCTTACAGTGTATGTGTATGCAGCGCAGGAACAAATACAAAATGCATTGCGGCAGGGTTGGTTGATTCCAGCGGTTCAGGCATTTTTTGTTGTTTTCTTTCCCGCTTTGTTGCTGCTGTTTAGAAAAGGCGGACAGGAGAAAAGAATTCCTGTGCAAAAGATAAAAAAATGAAAAAATGACTTGCAAAAGTGGTACAAATGTTATATAATATCATATTGATATGCTGTAAAGGGAAAATTCCTTTTTCCTGCAGTTTTGTTAGACAGGCGGAGGCATTTCAATATGAAGGAGGACAATTACATGAAGGTTACAAAAGAACAGTTGGAGGAGAAAAACCGGGCAAAATTAGAAATTGAAATTGACGCTGAACAGTTTGAAGAAGCGGTTCAAAAGGCGTATCTAAAAATGAGAAAAAATGTAACGGTTCCTGGTTTCCGCAAAGGCAAAGCGCCGAGAAAAATGATGGAAAAAATGTATGGGGAAGGCGTGTTCTATGAAGAAGCTGTAGATTATCTGCTGAATCATACATATGCAGAGGCAGTGGATGACAGTGGTATTGAACCGGTTGACCGCCCTGAAATTGAAGTGAAGCAAATTGGTAATGGAGAAAGCTTTATCTATACGGCGACCGTTACTGTGAAACCTGAGGTAACGCTTGGGGAATATAAAGGTGTGTCAGCAGAGAAAGTAGAATATACGGTCTCAGACGAAGACGTAGATACTGAAATTCAAAACATGAGAGAACGTGCAGCACGTTTTGTGGACATCACGGATAAACCGGTAGAAGACGGCAATGTTGCTATCATTGATTTTGAAGGATTTGTGGATGGAAAAGCGTTTGAAGGCGGAAAGGGCGAAAATTATAATTTGACGATTGGTTCTGGACAGTTTATTCCTGGTTTCGAAGAACAGTTGATTGGAAAAAATTTGGGTGAGCAATTTGATGTGAATGTAACGTTCCCAAAAGATTATCATGCCCAGGAACTGGCTGGAAAAGAAGCAGTATTTAAGGTGAAAATCAATGGTATCAAAGTAAAAGAGTATCCAGAGTTAGATGATGAATTTGCCAAAGATGTCAGTGAATTTGACACATTGGCAGAGTTGAAACAGGCTACGAAAGAACGGTTGGAAGAAAATGCAAAGAACCGGACACAACGGGAGCAGTCTGACAAAGTGTTGGATGTAGTAACGGATAATGCTACAGTGGATATTCCGGAAGTAATGGTAACAAATAAGGTCAAAGAGTATGAACAGGATATGCGTTACCGGATTAGTTCCCAAATGCCTGGAATTACTTTTGAACAATATTTGGAATATACAGGCAGTACTTTAGAGGATTTCCGCGAAAGTATGAAAGACCGTGCTTGGAAAGATGTAAAGACTTCTTTGGTTTTGGAACAAGTAGCAAAAACGGAAAAAGTGGAAGTCACAGATGACGATATCCAAGAGGAAATGGCAAAACTGGCGAAACAGTACGGTATGGAATTGGATAAGGTTAAAGAAGTATTCCATGGCGACAGTTTAGATACATTGAAAAATGATATTTTGGTTCGCAAGACAATAGATTTGTTACGGGACAATGCAAAGTTGACAACGGCAAAGAAAAAAACATCGTCCAAAAAGACAACTGATAACGCAGAAAAGACAGAAAAGACAGAAAAAACTACAGCGAAAAAAACAACAACGAAGAGATCTACGACGGCGAAGAAAACGACAACAAAAAAGACAACGGCAAAAAAAGCAAAAGAAGAAACAACTTCTGAAGAAAAATAACAAGAAAACTGCAGAACAAAGCCGTACCCAGCCGGGACGGCTTTTGGCTTCTATTTCATTTGTAGAGGAGGAAATGTATTATGGCTTATATTCCGGTACCTTATGTAATTGAACAGACAAACCGCGGGGAGCGTTCGTATGATATCTATTCCAGACTGTTGGTGGATCGTATTGTATTTTTGAATGGGGAAGTGACGGATGATTCTGCGTCTGTTATCATCGCCCAGTTATTGTTTTTGGAAAGTCAAGACCCAGATAAAGATATTAATTTTTATATCAATAGTCCGGGAGGAT
>CALLNG010000474.1 GCA_938005345.1 uncultured Clostridia bacterium | reverse complement strand
ATTTTTTCTTGGGCGGTGTTGGAGCCGGAAGAGGGAAAATATGATTTTTCCTTTTTGGATCAAGCGATGGATAATGTGTACAAAAACGGCGGGAAAGTAGTGTTGGCAACGCCAAGCGGTGCACGTCCACATTGGATGAGCGATAAGTACCCGGAAGTGTTGCGGGTGCTGCCGGACCGCCGCCGCGCCCTATTCGGCGCCCGGCATAATCATTGCTTTACTTCGCCTGTTTACCGTCAAAAGACAGCGCAAATTAACCGTCTTTTGGCGGAACGATACCGAAATCATCCCGCACTCGGCGCATGGCATGTCTCGAATGAGTATGGCGGAGAATGTCATTGCCCGTTGTGTCAGGAAGCCTTTCGTACATGGCTCAAGAACAAATATGAGGGAGATTTAGAGCGGCTAAACCATGCTTGGTGGACAGATTTTTGGAGCCACCGTTATACATCCTGGGAGCAGATTGAATCCCCCTCGCCAATAGGAGAAAATGGAGTTCATGGGCTAACGTTGGACTGGAAACGCTTTGTAACGGACCAAACGGCAGACTTTATGCATAATGAAACAATCCCGCTGCGGGAGATTACGCCAGATGTACTAGTAACTACCAACTTTATGGCTTTTTATCCCGGCCTAAATTATTGGAAGCTGCGCGAAGAAACGGATGTCATTTCCTGGGACAATTATCCGGATTGGCATAAACCAGGTGAACAGATTCATGTTGCAGTAAGAACGGCACTTCTACATGATATGAACCGCAGTTTTTTACAAAAACCGTTTATGCTGATGGAAAGTACGCCCAGTCATGTGAATTGGAAGGAGTATAATAAACTTAAGCGTCCTGGAATGCACAAACTGTCTTCCATCCAGGCGATTGCGCATGGCAGCGACACAGTACAATACTTTCAGTGGCGCAAAAGCCGTGGCGGCAGCGAAAAGATGCATGGTGCTGTGGTGGATCACTGTGGGCATGAGCATACCAGAGTATTCCGGGAAGTGGCGGAATTAGGAGAACTGCTGCAAAAGATGGATGGCGTGGTAGGGACTATGCCGCATAATAAGGTTGCGTTGCTTTATGATTGGGAAAACCGTTGGGCGCTAGAGGATTTGCGGGGATTGCAAAAAAATGATAAAAAGTATGAGGAAACAGTCCAACAGCACTACAAACCGTTTTGGCAGCGTGGAATTGGCGTTGATGTACTAGATTTCCACCAGGATCTGAGCCCTTATTCTTTGGTGATTGCCCCCATGATGTATCTGATGGAGAAAGACAATATAGAACGCCTAAAACAATATGTGGCAAATGGCGGGACGTTGGTTTGCACCTATGTAACGGGAGAAGCGGACGAAAATGACCTGTGTTGGCTGGGTGGATTTCCAGCAGGCGGGCTCAAAGAGGTGTTTGGACTTTGGGCGGAGGAAATTGATACATTATACCCTGGAGAGACCAATCAAGTCACGTGGCAAGAAAAGGATTATACTGCGCAGGACTATTGTGAAGTTATTCACCCGGACAGCGCACAGACGCTGGCGGTCTATGGAAAAGATTTTTATGCGGGCAGCCCAGCACTTTGTGTCAACCAATTTGGAAAGGGGCAGGCCTATTATATCGCCTTTCGGGATGACGGCGCATTTGTCGATGATTTTTATGGAAAGCTGGCGGATGACCTGGAACTGCCGCGCGCTTTGCCGCATCTTTCAGAGGGGGTTACGGCCCATTTGAGGGAAGGAGACGGAGAACGGTATGTCTTTGTAGAAAACTATAATGCACAGCCTGTGTGCGTACCGCTAGATAAAGTCTATCAGAATGTGGAAACCGGGCAGATGGTATCAAAAGAATTACTATTAGAATCCTTTGGTGTTGCCGTCTTAAAAGAGCAATAATTTATTTATGAAAAATGGAGCTGGGCCTCTCTCGGGTACAGCTCCATTTTTTATACATGCAGTTCGTGGATCAGATTGGCCTTTATTGAAAGCCATATATACCTTTTATTGTCAAATACATCCATAGCGTTTAAGGAATCGGCTACAATGTAGTGGATTTCGCCGTCGCCGCAAACTCTGCATTCCGGTAGCACAATGTCGCCAATGATATTTTGCTGTCCATAGCGCCGGCGGAACCGATAATTATAAGCTATTTATAGCGTGTTACGCCCAGCGAAAGAACCGCAACCATTAAGGCAGGTGCACCGATTCCGGTTTTGATATTTGTGGTATCGGGTCCGCCATGGAGATATGCTATACTTTGATAGAGACGGAATCAATAAGACTCAAGCGATCAGCGTATTCATGTATTATGGCAATGTACCGCAAAAAATAATTTAGAAATTTGCTTGTTTAAAGTGCAGCCAGCGGCGGCTGGTGACAAGGCAAAATACTAAACCAATTGCAGCAATTGCAATCCAAACGACTATGGTGAAATTCCAACCCATTGCACCGGAGATAGCGCCGATACCATAACTGGAGACTGCGCTGCCAAGATAAGTAAAAGAGTTCAAAACTCCGGTTGCGCTTGCGGATTTGCCCGATTTTGCAAAATAAAGCGGGATAACACAAATAATCATGGTATTGATTCCAACCATAGATGAGGTAGTAATAGACAGTAGCAAAACAGCAAGAAAAACGTTCCGGTTTCCCAAAAAGATGAGACATAGCAATGCGAGTATAGACAACACAAAGAAAAAGCTCGAAGTCAGCATTTCGTTTTTAAGCCATTTTTCATTCACCCAAGAGGAAACATATACACCAGAAAGATTGATAATGGGCAGCAACGTTGTAGCTAAAATAGAAGCAGAAGAGCCCATCTGGAATATTTCAGAGATATAGGTGGGAACCCAGGTAGTAACACCGTCTTTCAAAATGCCATGCATCACAACAGCTATGCCCATAAACAATATACCGGAGGCAACCATAAGCCTACGGAATGAAGTCGTATTGGTTTGTTCAAATGCAGGATCCATGGGCGCATCCTGTTCGATGACGCCATGGGCCTGACTGTAGCGCTCTATTTTGGTCAGTCCAATAAACCAGATGATTGCGACAATAAACATTAAAAAGGCAGCCGAGAAAAAGGTGGCGCGCCAACTGGAAACAGCGATACAGAAAGCAGCAAGCACATAAGAAACCAACGTGCCAAGTGCATAAGAGGTGGAAATGTTGACACTTGCCTTCACGCGGTTGCGGGCAGGAAGATAGTCAGAGAATAGTTTTATGATGGGGGACCAGGTCATGGACTGCGCAAATCCATTGATTCCCCAAAGAATAGTCATGGTGGTCACCGAATGAGCAGCCCCCATTAAAATGTTGACCATGGCAGAGACAACGAGCCCAGTAAACATCATCCATTTAGAAGATACCCGGTCGCCAATTAATCCGTTACATAATTGCCCAATGCCATAGGTAAAAAAGGAACAGGTGCTAATCAGCCCTGCCTGCGCTTTGCTGATATGTTCTGCCTTTAAGATTTCCGCAATGGATGCATTGTAATTCAAACGGCCAATATATGTACAAAAATAGGCAAGCCAACAAAGCCAAAACAGTAGCGCAATCATTCTGGCGTCCGTGATTTTTTTCTTTTCTAAGGATGATGTCATAGTGAAAGCCTCTTTCTATTTTTTTGATGATATGCATTGTACCACTAGTAGGAAAAAAAATCAAGAGTACAAAATCAAAAATAATAAACAAAAAAGAAAAATAATATGGCAAAATATTGTCAAAATGGAAATGAATCGATATAATAAAAGATATTAGGGAAATCCAGCTGAGGGCTATTGCTTTTTTATGCGTAAAGCTGAGATAATAGAAAGGGGAAACAAATGAAACGGTATTTAAAACATGCAACAATTTTGAAAATGGACGGTTCAGCACCTGTTATGGATGGCGGTATTTGTTTGGAAGATGGCATTATTACAGCAGTCGGAGACTTGGGTGAAAAGGTTTATGCGGATGAAACGATCGATCTGCATGGGGGAATTGTCATGCCAGCGTTTGCCAATGGGCATACACATTTACCCATGACTTTGATGCGCAGTTATGCGGATGGACATAATTTGCAAGATTGGCTGACAAAGTATATTTTCCCGGTTGAGGACCGGCTCTCGCCCGAGGATATCTATTGGGGAAGCAAGCTTGCCATGGCAGAACTCGTGGCAGGGGGAACTGTTTTTTTCAACGATATGTATTGGATGATGGAAGAGGTGGTACGTGCGGCGGAGGAGAGCGGAATTTGCGGCGTTGTAGCGCGTAGTATCGTTCACCCAGACGACAGCGAACGCATAGAAAAGAGCAGCAGAGTAAAGGAAGCGGTGCAGCTGCTGGAATATTGCAGCAGTCTACCAAGCGGCAATATTCGCGGGGCGATGTCGGTACATGCCATCTATACTAATACGGAACGGGCATTATGCTATATGAGTGATTTAGCGAACCAATGCGGAGCCATGATGCATATCCATTTATCTGAAACATTACAGGAAAATCAAGATTGTATTCGTCAGCATGGCAAAACACCAACGCGCTATTTAGATGATTTGGGATTTTTCAAAAATCCTACTATCGCGGCACATGGTGTATTTTTAAATGAAGAAGATTTAGATATCTTAAAAGAGCGGAATGTCACAGTAGTGCACAATCCGGACAGTAATTTAAAGCTGGGAAGCGGTATCGCCCCTCTTGCCCAAATGTTGCAAAAGGGAATTCCCGTGATGTTGGGCACAGATGGTGCCTCCAGCAATAACAATCTGAATATGCTGGAAGAAATTCATCTTGCGGCGGTGGTGCATAGCGGAGTAAGCCGTGACCCACTCCGTATTTCGGCACAAGAAGCGTTGAAAATGGGTTGCCGGGCAGATTTATTGGGATTTAATAGCGGTCAGCTTGCGCCGGGAAAACGTGCCGATTTGATTGTGATTGATACACGGAGCCCCCATTTTCACCCCATGTTAAATCCAATCAGCAATGTTGTTTACAGTGCACAGGGCGGAGATGTACAATATGTATTTTCCGGAGGAGAATTGTTATACAAAAATGGAGAATTTTTGAAAGTGGATATAGAAGAAATTTATTTCCATGTGCAAAAATGTGTAGAAAAACTATATTTGTAAAAAACAGTAAAAATAGTGCTGTGTTACAAAAAAAGAAACAAAACCGTATTC
>CALLNG010000473.1 GCA_938005345.1 uncultured Clostridia bacterium | reverse complement strand
CTAAAAAATGAGGATGGCAGCTGGAAAAACATTGCCATTTATTCGGATAAAGTCATTAATAAGTTGACCTATACCAACCAAAACGGCACGGTGATAGAAGAGATCCCCTTCGCGCAGGAAGGTGTTTACGTTTACTTTGGCACGCCGTTTTTGGGAGATGATACCGACATTTCGGACGGCAATCCCACAGATGGTTCCAAGCCGGTCAATCCGGACGGTGGACATGGGACGGGCGGTTCCGGCAGCAGCGGCGGCGGAAGCCGTCCAAGCGGTGGCAGCGGAACGGTTATTCCGTCTACTCCAACGCCAACGCCAACACCCACACCAACACCGATGCCAACGCCCACGCCGGACGGAACTTTGACGGACGGTATGCAAGCGGAACTGCAAGGGCATTGGGCGCAGAAGGAAATTACAGAAATGGTGGAGAGCGGTATTGTCAGTGGCGTCAACGAGGATTCGCTGGGATTGCAGCAGCCCACCACCCGCGCGGAGTTTACCGCCATGCTGGTACGCGCACTGGATTTGCCGGAGGTAAGCTACGAGGGTGAGTTTGCAGACGTGTCCGCAGGAGACTGGTATGCAGACATCCTAACGGCAGCAGCGCAAAACGGCCTTTTGGAGGGCAGCGGCGGCTATGCAAATCCCAACGGACTGATTACGCGCGAGGAGATGGCGTGTATGCTGACACGGGCTTATGCGCTGCAAAACGGAAACACACAGCCGGCTGGCCCTGTGGAGGAATTTTCCGATGAAGCGGCCATTTCTGACTGGGCCAAAGATGCAGTACACCAGGCGCAGCAACTTGGCTTGATACAGGGCATGGAGGATGGATCCTTTGCGCCGCAGCAAAACGCGCTGCGGGAGCAGGCCATTGTGGTTGTCTGGCGGTTGCTTGCGCAAAAATAAATAGCAATGTCCCCTGGCCTTAAAACCGGGGGATATTTTGCTGCATCGTACACGCTGCAGTCCAGAGAAAAGGGTTGACAGCGCAATGCTTTTGACGTATAATGAAACGAAAAGAAACGGAAAAAAATAAAGTAAAACAAAAGTAAAAACAGAAAAAACAACTTGTGCGAGGTATGTCAAACAACGCTGCCGTGTACAGAAAAAAAGAAGGAGTGAAACCAATGCAAGGAACGTTAACAGAGCGAATGCTGCCCGCTCCGGTGGGCGGTGGGTTTGAAATGGAAGGATATTGGGTTTGGTGCGGAAGTGTTATCAAGGCGGATGGCAAATACCATATGTTTGCCTCCCGGTGGCGCAAAACACTTCCCATGCATCCAGGCTGGCTGATGGAATCGGAGATTGTGCGGGCCGAGTCCAACACGCCGGAGGGGCCATATGTATTCCAAGAAGTGGTCACGCCGGCGCGCGGTGCAGAATACTGGGATGGACGGACCACGCATAACCCCCATATCATGAAAATTGGCGACACCTATGTGCTGTACTATATGGGGTCCACCCATCCGTTCCCAGATGTGCCGCTGGGCGAAACGTTGGACAACAGCAGTCCGCGGACCATTGTGGCCCGTGCCAACAAGCGGATTGGCATTGCGACCAGCAAAAGTATCTATGGCCCTTGGACACGTTATGACAAACCTGTGTTGGAGCCACGGCCGGATAAATTTGATAACTTTTTCACTTCCAATCCCGCGCCCTGCCTGAATCCGGACGGCAGTGTGACCATAGTGTACAAAACGAGAACTTATGCACGTCCGCCCTATCCAGAGTACCTGCATGGCAAAATGGAACTGGGCGTAGCCAAAGCGGACAGCTTTGCCGGGCCGTTTACTGCATGCAGTGATTCGCCACTGATTACCGATTCTGCACTGGAAGTGGAGGATCCCTTCATTTGGTTGGATGAGGATGGATACAACATGATGGCAAAGGATATGAACGGAAAAATCTGCGGCGAAAAGTATGGTGGAATTTACGCCTCCAGCCAGGATGGAATCCATTGGAACATCAAACGGGATTTCCTGTTCTATTCCCGCAACATTTTGTGGGACGATGGTGTAGTGCGCGAAATGGGAAATATGGAGCGTCCCTTCATTCTCTTTGAGGACGGACAGCCGACACACCTGTTTTTTGCCACCTCGGATGGAAAAAATGGAAAAGGGTTCGGGAATGCTACCAAAACTTGGAATATGGTCATACCTCTGAGAAAATAAGTGAATAAAGATGCTGCCTTTACATAAGGAGGGGAGGAATTTGGACAGGAAATTGCTATGCGGGCTATGGCTTGCGGTGCTGCTTCTGGTAGGCTGTTCTGGCGGACAGCAGCAGGATTTGGCGACTGGAACCTATACACTTGCACAAGAAGAGGGTGTGCCGCCTTATGTCTCCCTGCAGGAGGATAACCAGTTTGTTTTTGTCTATGATGCGCTAAGCAGCAATATCCCCGTTGGTACCTATAGTGTAAAAGGAACAGAGCTGATTTTGACGGGTGGCGGCGGCGCGGAATTTCGCTTCCAAATCCAAGAGGATGCGCTTGTATTTGACAAGGAGGCCTCTAC
Source organism: uncultured Clostridia bacterium (assembly GCA_938005345.1). GTDB lineage: Bacteria > Bacillota > Clostridia > RUG12999 > RUG12999 > JAAWTG01. The sequence goes on along the minus strand of CALLNG010000473.1, from coordinate 27,369 downwards.
TCCCCTGCAAATTGCCGGAAAGGACTGCCTTGCAAATGGCGCGGAATTTGTTTTGCAGCCGTAGAAGCGTGTGACTGAATCTCGCATCCGATAGTCAATCATGCAAAAAGGCCCCAATATGATATAGGATTGGGGCCTTTTTGCCTTCATATAATAAAATGATGGAAAAAGGGTAATACTTTCCGAGGCAGTTAGAAAGCGAAAATATAGACTTCAAATCCATCATATTATGCAAAATGAAATAGAAATTTGTAGAAAAAAATCGAACTTATTTGGTTCATACATAAATTATTTCTACTTATCTTATTATAGTACATATTTACTTTCCTGTCACGGGAATAATATGAGATAATAAAGAAGATAAGGAGTGACAGTCATGAACCATATCAAATATTTGCGACTGATGCGGGAGTTGACACAGTTTGACATAGAATGTGAAACTGGAATTGACCAGAGTATTATCTCAAAATATGAACGGGGAGAGTGTATGCCAACCACGCAAAATTTGATTATTCTCGCAGATTTTTTTCAAACAAGTTTAGATTATCTTGTGGGACGGACGGAGGAAAAATCTCCCTATCCGCCGGCGCCAAAAAAAACTGTCTGAGCCAACTGGTTTCAGACAGTTTTTTTTTATGAAAAACGGGCACACTAGGGACGAAACTTTGCTGAAAAAAGGATGGAACATGGATGAACCAATTCAATCAACAAAAACGCAATCGCTTGGGAGAGGAAAAATCTCCTTATTTGCTGCAGCATAAAGATAACCCTGTGCATTGGTACGCCTGGGGGCAGGAAGCGTTGGAAGCCGCGGCACAGGAGGACAAACCCATTTTTTTATCCATCGGGTACTCCACCTGCCACTGGTGCCATGTGATGGAGCGGGAGTCCTTTGAAGATGAAGAGGTAGCAGCACTGCTCAACGAATCGTTTATTGCCATCAAGGTGGACCGGGAGGAACGTCCCGATATTGACACAGTATATATGAATATCTGCCAGGCGGAGACGGGACAGGGCGGCTGGCCGCTGACTGTTTTTATGACGCCGTCCCAGCGGCCGTTTTTCATTGGAACATACTTTCCTAAACACAGGCGTTATGGCACGCCGGGGTTGATCGAGATATTGCGGGAGATCGCCCGGCGCTGGCGGGGGGAGCGGGAGGCCTTTGAGCGCCATGGAATCGACCTGGCGCAGCGGACAAAACGCGGCTACCGCCGGGCGGGCGAAGTGGAGATAGGAAAGGATATCCTGCAAAAAGCCGTCGCTTTGTTCACCTGGATTTTTGACCAGCAAAACGGCGGCTTTGGCACTGCGCCCAAGTTCCCCGCCGCGCACCAGCTTATTTTTTTGCTGCGTTACGCGGAGCTGGAACGCGACAGCGAAGCGCAGCACATGGCGGAAAAGACGCTGCAGCAGCTATACCGGGGCGGCATCTTTGACCACGTCGGCTATGGATTTGCCCGCTACAGTACGGATGATAAGTGGCTGGTGCCGCATTTTGAAAAAATGCTCTATGACAACGCCCTGTTGCTTTTGGCGTATATCCAGGCATTTCGCCAGACGGGAAAACCCTTTTACCAAAGCGTGGCGGAAAAAATTATTCAGTTTGTGCTGCGTGACATGACGGGCCCGGACGGCGCGTTTATCACCGCACTGGACGCGGACAGCGGCGGAGAGGAAGGGAAATTTTACACATTCACCAAACAGGAAATATTACAAGTGCTGGGGCAGGAGGACGGACGCTGCTGGAACGATTGGTTCCACATATCAGAACAGGGAAATTTTGAAGGGAAAACTGTGTTGAACCTGTTGCAAAACGAACACTTTATGGAGCCCAATCCGCGAATTGGCGAGTTGGCCGAGCAGCTGTGGGCTTATCGCCGGGAGCGGTCAACACTGGCCTGTGACGACAAGGTGCTCACCCGCTGGAATGCGCTCATGATTGCGGCGCTGGCGCAGGCTTACCAGGTATGGGGCAATCCGGCCTATTTAGAAGCAGCGCAGCGGGCGGACGCATTTTTGCGCAGCCATTTGCAGGACAGTGAGGGGCGGCTGTTTGTCCGCTGGCGGGACGGCGAGACAAAAGGGGAAGGCAATCTGGAGGATTACGCCTATCTCCTATGGGCGCAGCTGGAGCTTTACGGGGCAACATTTGACGCAGAGTATTTGGAGCGCGCCGTGGCGCTGGAGCAATGGACGGAAACGCTGTTTGAGGACACCGTGGACGGTGGCTTTTATGATTACAGCGTGCAGGCGCAGCCACTGATTCACCGGACAAAGGAGTGTTATGACGGCGCAACTCCCTCTGGCAATTCCGTGATGGCGTTTCAGCTTATCCGCTTGTTCAAACTGACAGGCCGGGTGGAGTTGGAGGAAAAAGCGCAGCGTCAGCTGCAATTTGTGGCGGCAAACATGGAGGAACATCCAGTGGGACATTGCTTCTTTTTGATTGCCCTGATGTATGGACTGTATCCGACGCGGGAAATTATTTGTACGTCGCCGGACGGAACCATCAGTGCGCAGCTGCGGCAGGCAGCGCTGCGGCCCCATACTGCGGTGCTGCTCAAAACACCACAAAATGAGGCGGTATTGGACCGCGCGGCCCCGTTTACGCGCAGTTATGCCGTGCGGACTGACAAACCACAGTATTTTGTTTGTGAAAACCGGACGTGCAGCATGCCGCAGGATACACTGCAATAGAGAAAAAACGCATGGCAGAAGTTGGATGCCATGCGTTTTTTGCTGCTTGCATTTGCCCGCTGCTTATGCTATACTGAAACATAACGAAGGAGCTATTCTGCGGACAGAAAGGAGAAAAACAAATGGAATGGAACACAAAAGCGGATTTTGCTAAGGCTCTAGAGCGCATGACGCAAGCCGTTAAACCGTATTACAGTGAAGGGAAAGCGCGGCTGCGCCTGGGGCCATGCGGCGCAATATATAAACGGGATATTATAGAAATGGAAGCGTTTGCCCGCCCGCTTTGGGGTCTCGCGCCGTACTGGGCCGGCGGCGGAAGCGCGGAGGATTTCGTCGAGATTTACCGGGAGGGCCTGCGTCATGAAACAGACCCCGACCATCCGGAATATTGGGGAGAAATCAAGCCCTATGACCAGCGTATGGTGGAAATGGCGCCCATTGGGCTGGCGCTTGTCATGGCCCCGGAAAAACTCTATGAGCCGCTGAGCGAACGGGAAAAGGAAAACGTGGTGCAGTGGCTGTGGCAAATCAACGAACTGGAAGTGAACGACAACAACTGGCAGTTTTTCAACGTGCTGACCAATTTGGGGCTCAAAGCGGTGGGCGCGCGCTACAGCCAGGAAAAGATGAACCATGCATTTGCCCGGTTTGAAAAATTCTATTTAGACGATGGTTGGTACCGTGACGGGCTGACCCCCAATACCGACTATTATATTTCGTTTGCCATTCATTTTTACAGCTTGATTTATGCCAAGGTTATGGAAACAGAGGATCCACAGCGCAGCAAATTGTATAAAGACCGGGCCATGAAGTTTGCCACGACTTTTATCGACTGGTTTGACGAGGATGGCGTGAGCATCCCGTTCGGCCGTTCGCTGACCTACCGGTTTGCACAGTGTTCGTTTTGGAGCGCCTGCCTGTTTGCGGGCATCGAGCCGTTTTCCGTGGGTGTGATGAAAGGGCTGATTGCGCGGCATATGGAGCACTGGCTGAGTTGCCCCATCTTTGATAACGCGGGCGTGCTGACCGTGGGATATGAATACCCCAACCTCCATATGGCGGAAGGGTACAACGCGCCAGGCTCCCCCTATTGGGCCTTCAAAGCGTTTTTAATCTTGGCGCTGCCGGACAGCCATCCGGTTTGGAATACACCGGCGTTGCCCATGCCGCCACGGGATTCGGTCCGCTATCTGCCGCATGCGTTTATGGTCATGCAGCACCATCCGCATAATACCACCGCGCTGCGGGCGGGAAAATTCCCCTTTTTCAACCCGGCCCAGGCGATTGAAAAATACGCAAAGTTTGCCTATTCGACGTATTTTGGGTTCAGCGTTTCGCGTTCCTATGATACCATTGACAAAGCTGCACCGGACAGTATGCTGGCCTTTGAGGTGGACGGTATCATCCGGGTGCGCAAGGAGTGCGCTGCGATCAAAATAGAAAACAACGTCGTTTGGTCCAAATGGTCGCCGGCAGAAGGCGTGACGGTGGAAACTACGCTGACGCCGACAGAACGCGGGCACCGGCGCCGCCATGTGGTGACAGTGCAGCGGGCGTGCAAGGCCTATGACTGCGGGTTTGCCATTGACGCGGAGCAGATGGAAAGCCGTGTGGAAGGCGGCTGCATGGTTGCGCAAACCCCCAAGGCAGTGAGCAGCATTGCCGCGCACCAGGGCGAACCGGAATTGATTTATGCGGAGCCTAATACCAACGTAAAATATCCCCGAACCGTCATTCCGGCGATTCGCTATACGCTGGATCCCGGTCAATACGTGCTGGAGTCAGAGGTAGAAGCCTACGTAAAATAGCAGAAAAAAAGCGCATTCCGAAGAATGCGCTTTTTTATATCGTTCCTTAGGGGAAACAACGGGAACACGCTTTGTCTCAAAACCGCTTCAGATCCGGACATATGCTGGGACTGAAGATTCCTTATTCGTATGCGCCGGATGAGAGCAGGTAATCAAGTTTCTTTTGCCTTGTCTGCTCCTTTTTTTTGTTCTAAATGAATCAGCAGCGCTGTAATATCAGCAGGCGAGACACCGGAAATGCGGGAGGCCTGTCCCACGGACAACGGGCGCACCTGCTGTAATTTTTGGCGTGCCTCCAGCCGCAGCCCTTTCAGGTTGGTATAATCCAAATCCTCCGGCAGCTTTTTGTTTTCCAGCTTGCGGAATTGTGCGACCTGCGCCACCTGGCGGGAGATATACCCCTCGTATTTGACTTGTATTGCAGCCTCTTCCCATACATCTTTGGGGAGAATCGGCATGTCGGTGAGCTGGGCCAAATCGGGATAGGACAGCTCAGGACGGCGCAGCAAATCCGCAAGCTTGATACCCGTGGAAAGCGGGGTGGATTGCTTGGACGCTAAAAACGCATTGACCTGTTCGCTGGGTGCGAGCGTCGTCTTTTTCAACCGGGCCACCTCTCCGCGGATGCTGGCCCATTTGTCCAAAAAATGTTGGTAACGCTCGTCGCTGATGAGGCCAATTTCGTGTCCCAGCGGCGTGAGCCGTTCGTCCGCATTGTCCTGCCGCAGCAGTAGCCGGTATTCGCTGCGTGATGTCATCATGCGGTAGGGCTCGCGGGTGCCTTTGCTTACCAAATCATCAATCAGTGTGCCGATATACGCGTCGGAACGCTCCAGCACCACCGGATCCTTGCCTTGCAACTTGCGTGCGGCGTTGATGCCCGCGATGAGTCCCTGCGCCGCCGCTTCCTCGTAGCCGGAGGTGCCGTTGAACTGCCCCGCTCCGTACAGCCCCTCATGGGATTTGAATTCCAGTGTGGGACGCAGCTGCAGCGGATTGCAGCAATCGTATTCAATCGCATAGGCGGGGCGCATAATTTGCACATGTTCCAGCCCTTTCATGGAACGCATCATCTCAATTTGCACTTCCTCCGGCAGGCTGCTGGACATGCCCTGTACGTAAATTTCTTCCGTTGCCAGGCCCATGGGCTCCAAAAATACCTGGTGCTGCTGTTTGTCCGCAAAGCGCACCACTTTATCTTCAATAGAGGGACAGTACCGGGGACCAATCCCCTCAATCATGCCGGCAAACAGGGGGGAGCGGTCCAGGTTGCGCCGGATGATATCATGCGTGGTGGGATTGGTGTGCGTCAGGTAACACACTACCTTGTTTTCCAGCTTTTCCTTTTCTTCAAAAGAAAACGGTACGATTTCCTCGTCCCCCTCCTGGGGCGCCAAACCGGAAAAATCAATGCTTTGCCGGCTCACGCGGGCGGGCGTTCCCGTCTTAAAGCGCATCAGTTCAATGCCCGCTTCCCGCAGGCAATCGGACAGGGAATCCGCCGGGAACATACCGTCCGGCCCGCCGCTGTACTGCAATTCCCCAATGATGATGTTGCCCTTGAGATAGGTGCCGCTGGCAATAATCGCGGCACGGCAGCGGAACACAGCGCCCGTTTGCAGCACCACGCCCGATACACGCCCGTCCTCTTCAAATAAAATATCCGTCACCTCGCCCTGGCGTACGTGCAGTCCCGGCTGGTTTTCCAGCACGCGTTTCATCTCCCGCCCATAGGCGCGACGGTCAATCTGCGCGCGCAGGGAGTGGACGGCGGGGCCTTTGCCCGCGTTGAGCATACGGGATTGGATGAGCGTACGGTCCGCCACCTTGCCCATCTCGCCGCCCAGCGCGTCCACCTCCCGCACCAGGTGCCCCTTTGCCGTTCCGCCGATATTGGGGTTGCAGGGCATGTTGGCAATACTGTCCAAATTGATGGCAAATACAATGGTGGAGCAGCCCAGGCGCGCCGCCGCCAGTGCAGCCTCACAGCCGGCATGTCCCCCGCCAATCACCGCCACGTCATAGCTGCCCGCACTCCAGCGCGGTACGGTTTGTTTCTGTTTTTGCATAGGTCCTCATCCGCTTTCCTTTTGAATTTCGGCAGCCCGGAGCCAGCGCTGCCCTTGCTGCGGCGTAACCGCCGCAGGGAAAGTCACTGTACCCCGAAGTTTTTTCTTTGTTATTATAGCATAGACTGGGAAAAAATGCTAATTCCAAGGTCTTGACAAACGGGAGGAAGCATGCTATACTAAATATACACCCCAGGGGGGTGTGGAGGTGAACGATATGAAACAAACATTTGATGTGATGGGCATGACGTGCAGCGCGTGCAGTAGCCACGTGGAAAAGAGCGTGCGCAAGCTGGAGGGCGTGCAGGACGTGTCCGTTAGTTTATTGCAAAACACCATGACTGTGGTGTATGACGAAGCAAAACTCAAGGACAAACAGATTTGCAAAGCAGTGGAAAAAGGCGGCTACCGGGCCAAAGTGCAAGGCGGCAGCAAACAGGAGGAAACAACCGCGGCAGACGAGCAGCGCTCGGTGCGCCGCCGGCTGATATGGTCAATTGGGTTTCTCATCGTGCTGATGTATGTTAGCATGGGGCATATGCTGCATTTGCCGCAGCCTTTCTTTTTGGAAGGCGCGCAAAATGCGCCTGTCCAGTTGCTCACCCAGCTGCTTTTGACCGTTCCCGTACTGTTTCTCAACCGCAGCTATTTTCAAAACGGCTTTTCCCGCCTGCTGAAGGGCGCGCCCAATATGGATACGCTCATTGCAGTAGGAGCGGGTGCAGCGGTGGTATACGGCCTTTGGGCGCTGTATGCCGTCACTTACGGCATGGGGCACCAGGATATGGCACTGGTGGAGCAATACCGCCATGATGTGTATTTTGAATCGGCGGCCATGATTGTCACACTGGTGACGGTGGGAAAATATTTGGAGGCTAGATCTAAAGACAAAACAGCGGGCGCATTGCGTGCGCTGATGCAAATGGCGCCGCAGACCGCAGTGGTACTGCGCGGCGGCGAGGAGCAGGAGCTTCCAGTGGACCAGGTCGCCGTGGGCGATATTGTGATTGTCAAACCGGGCTGGAAAATTCCTGTGGACGGCGTAGTGACAGAGGGCAGCGCGTCTGTGGACGAATCCGTGATAACCGGAGAGAGTATGCCGGTGGAAAAACAACCGGGCGACGCGGTGACAGGTGCTTCCGTCAACCGTAGCGGTTCCTTCCGCTTCCGCGCGGAAAAGGTGGGGCAGGATACCACCTTTTCCCAGATTGTACGGCTAGTGGAAGAAGCGGGCGCGACAAAAGCGCCCATTGCGCGGCTGGCGGACCGGGTCAGCGGTATTTTTGTTCCGGTGGTCATGGGTATTGCGGTGGTCACGGTCGTGATATGGCTGCTGCTGGGCGCTGGGCTTTCATTTGCACTGTCCTCCGGCATTGCGGTGCTGGTGGTGTCCTGCCCCTGTGCACTGGGGCTTGCTACCCCGACCGCCATTATGGTGGGCACCGGGAAAGGCGCAGAGCAGGGCATTTTGGTCAAAACAGCCCAGGCGCTGGAAACAGCGCACGCAGTGAAAACCGTGGTGCTGGATAAAACTGGGACCATCACAGAAGGGCACCCGCGTGTGACGGATTTGGTTCCAGCACAGGGCGTTTCGCAGGAGGAGTTGCTACGCACGGCGGCAGCCCTGGAGGCGCTCAGCGAGCATCCGTTGGCGGAAGCGGTGCTGGAAAAGGCAAAGGAACAAGGGATTTCAGTGCAAAAGGCACAGGAGTTCCAAAGCATACCTGGCGCAGGCGTGGCCGCGATGCTGGACGGCGCGGCGATCAGTGCGGGAAATTTGTCGCTAATGGAGCAATGCGGCGTTGCGGCGGACGGCTGGGAAAAGCAAGCGGCAGCCCTGGCGGAGCAGGGCAAAACCCCGCTTTATATCGGAAAAGACGGCGCGCTGCTGGGATTGGTAGCGGCGGCGGATCCCGTTAAGGCAACCAGCCGCCAGGCAGTAGAGACGCTGCGGCACATGGGCGTGCGCACTGTCATGCTGACGGGTGACAATGAACGCACTGCCAAGGCTGTAGCACAGCAAGTCGGCGTACAGGAAGTGGTGGCGGGCGTGCTGCCGCAGGACAAAGAACAAAAGGTGCGCGCGCTGCAAAGCAGCGGCGAGACCGTTGCCATGGCGGGCGATGGCGTCAACGATGCGCCGGCGCTGATGCGGGCGGACGTGGGGATCGCCATGGGCGGCGGTGTGGAAATCGCGGCCCAGTCCGCGGACATGATTTTGATGAAGGACGATTTGCGCGGTGTAGCAGCTGCCTTGCAGCTGGGACGCGCGGTGCTGCGCAACATCAAAGAAAACTTGTTTTGGGCATTTTTCTATAACTGTATTGGCATTCCGCTCGCCGCCGGTGTGTTTTACCACTGGCTGGGCTGGAAACTCAGCCCCATGTTTGCGGCGGCAGCCATGAGCCTGAGCTCCGTTTGCGTGGTCACCAATGCGTTGCGGCTGCGGCGGTTCCGGCCCAAATGGCAGGGAGAGGAGAAACAACAATGAAAGCGAATAAACAAAAGGTGGTGCGGCTGCTAAAAACTGCGCGCGGCCAGGTGGACGGTATTTTGAAAATGGTGGAGGAGGACCAGTATTGTATGGACATCTCCCATCAGCTTTTGGCGGCGCAGGCCGTGCTGAAAAAGGCCAACCAGGAAGTATTGCTGGCGCATTTGCACAGTTGCGTCAAGGAAGCGGCGGTTGAGGGAGAGCATGCTGACGAAAAAATTGAAGAACTGGCAATTCTTATTGACAAACTGCTCAAATGAGAATAGAATAGTATAAGAGCGGTTTTTGCCGCCGGGACCAAATTTTGGTTCCGGCGGCAAATTGTGACGCGGAAAGGATTGAGTAACATGCAAGAAACGTTTCACAAAATCAGTCCGGAGGAAATCCACAAAAACCCATTCCACATGATAGGAAAGGAATGGATGCTGGTCACGGCAGAAAAGGAAGGCGCGGTCAATACCATGACGGCAAGCTGGGGCGGCGTCGGCGTTTTGTGGGGCCGCGATGTTGTATATGTCTTCATTCGCCCGCAGCGGTATACCAAGGAATTTATAGACAGTGCGGACACATTTTCCCTGTCCATTTTGCCGCGCGAGTATCAAAAAACATTGTCCTACCTGGGCACAGTTTCCGGGCGGGACGAGGATAAAATCAGCAAGTCCGGGCTGCAGGTCGCACATGAAGGCGAAACACCGTATTTTGCGGAGGCGGACCTGGTACTGGTTTGCAAAAAGCTGTACCGGCAGGTACTGGAGCCCGGTGCATTTTTGGACCAATCTTTGGTGGGGGCAAATTATGCAAACCAGGATTACCACACCATGTACGTAGCGCAAATTGAGGACGTACTGGTAAAAGGATAAAGGGGAGGAAACAGAACAATGGCGAAGTATCAGGAGATGAGCGAAGAACAATTAAAAGAGGAGCAAAAGCAGCTGCAGGCGGCTTATGATGCATTTGCCGCGCGCGGTCTGTCGTTGGATATGTCACGTGGGAAACCGGGCGCGGAGCAGTTGGAGATTTCCATGGGAATGATGGATGTGCTCAACAGCAGCGAAGATATGCGCTGTGCAAGCGGTGTGGACTGTCGCAATTACGGCCTGCTCAGCGGGATTCCGGAGGCAAAAAAAATGCTTGCGGACCTGCTGGATGTCTCGCCGGAGGAAATCATCATCTATGGCAACTCCAGCCTCAATGTCATGTATGATTCCGTGGCGCGCGCTATGACGCACGGCGTGCTGGGCAGCAAACCATGGTGCCAGTATGAGAAAGTGAAATTTTTGTGCCCGGTGCCGGGATATGACCGGCATTTTGCTGTCACAGAATATTTTGGCATTGACATGATTCCTGTTCCTATGACGCCGCAGGGACCGGATATGGATGTAGTGGAACAGCTGGTCAGCCAAGACGAGTTGATTAAGGGAATCTGGTGTGTTCCCAAATATTCCAATCCGCAAGGCATCACTTATTCGGACGAAGTGGTACGCCGCTTTGCTGCGCTCAAACCGGCAGCGGAGGATTTTCGGATTTTTTGGGACAATGCCTATATGGTACATGATTTATACGATGAAGGGGATACGCTGCTGAATATCATGGACGAATGCAAAAAAGCGGGCAATCCTGATTTGGTGCTGGAGTTCTGTTCCACGTCGAAAATTAGTTTTCCAGGATCTGGCGTTGCGGCAGTAGCGGCGTCCAAAGCGAACATAGAAAGCATTATGCAGCAAATGACCATTCAAACGATTGGGCATGACAAATTGAACCAGTTGCGCCATGTGCGCTTTTTCAAAAATGCACAGGGCGTGCGGGAGCATATGAAAAAACACGCGGCGATTATCCGCCCCAAATTTGAGGCGGTGCTGCGCTGGCTGGAAGAAGGGATCGCGCCGTATGGCATTGGTTCGTGGTGCAGCCCCAGAGGCGGGTATTTTGTGTCGTTTGACACGCTGCCGGGCTGTGCAAAGCGTGTGGTGCAGCTGTGCCGCGAAGCAGGTGTTGTGTTAACGGGTGCGGGTGCAACCTTCCCGTACAAGAAGGATCCGCAGGATTCCAACATCCGTATCGCACCGACCTATCCGTCGGTAGAGGAATTGGATTTGGCCATGGAACTATTTGTCCTGTGCGTCCGCTTGGCGAGCGTTGAAAAATTACTGCAAGGATAACAAGGTGGGAGGAATCACCATGGAAGTATGGGAAGCAATAGCAACCCGCCGGAGCATTCGGAAGTATACAAACGAACCAGTTGCGCGTGGGACGCTGGAACACGTACTGGAAGCGGCGCGGCTCGCACCCTCATGGAAGAATAAACAGTGCTGGCGCTATCTTGTAGTGGCAGACGCCGACCGGCGCCGCGCCCTGGGGGAAGCAGTTCGCATGAATCCGGATGAGACGGCATATACCGCTGCGCCCTATGTGATTGTGCAGTGCGCCCTGCCGGAGGACAGCGGAAACCGGGCGGGCAAACCGTATTACATGACAGATTGCGGCATCTCTATGCAACAGCTTGTCCTAGCGGCCCATGCGGCAGGACTGGGCACCTGCTGGGTGGGTGCCTTTGACGAAGAGGCAGTGCGGCAGGTGCTGCAAATTCCGCAGGAGGTTCGTGTCGTGGCGCTTACGCCGCTGGGCCATCCGGCGGAGCGGCCGGATGCGCGCCCGCGCAAACCGCTTGCCGATATCGTTTCTTTTGAAACCTGGTAAAACGGACTAAAAGCCGCTTTTTCCTTTCGGAAGAGCGGCTTTTTAGCGTAGTAGGATGTAGTTCCATTATTGTATGTATGGGTGGAGGAATCCAATCAAGAATTGACCTTACACTACTAACATATGCAGAAAGAAAAAAAAGGTGACAAAAGGTGTGGAAAACATTTATTATGATAGAGTCCAAGCGGCTAATGTTGGCCCAGGTTTGGACGTGGTTATCGTGACGGAATCAAGAGAAAACGCAAGGAAAGCCGCTGGAAAATATATGTCTAATATCTAACACATAGAACATATCAAACAATGCAATAATACTGGTAAATGCCGTGCCTGAAAAGAGGATTTAGAATGATGATAGAAATAAAATCAGAGGGACCTTGGTTTCATGGGTTAAACAAGATATTTTTTGAGCTGAAGGCAGGAAGTACTGTAACGCAATGGAAAAAATTAGCGGAAGCGTTTTCCCATCAACCGACCATGCTTAGTTATGATGATGACGGAAATATTATCCACAACGGAAAGTAAAAGGGTATTTATACCGGATTGACGAACCCGTTGAAATAGGAAAAGATATCTGGCAACATCCACATACGGCAATGGAAATAAACGCCGCGTTTTTAACCAATAGTCCATTGAAAGTAAAACGGATGGGAGAATAATAAGATCTGCTGGGAAGGGGTTGCGTGATATGCAGTGAAGGGAAACCCTGCGGGAGCTGGTATAAAATATCCCGCCCCATGAATAAGAAAAAGTGCGCCTTGCGGGGGCTTGGAAAAAAGGATGCCCCGTTGCCCTATTGACACAAAGGAATAGGAAGAAATTTCTGAAAAAAACTATTGACAAATGAAAATGCATGTGCTATAATAATGAAGTCGGTTAGGAGTGTATCGTAACCGGGCGATTTGCTGATGTAGCTCAATTGGCAGAGCAGCTGATTTGTAATCAGCAGGTTGCGGGTTCAAGTCCCATCATCAGCTCCAGAAGATAACAGCGGGCGCGCTTGGTGCGCCCCAGCTGTTTTTATACAACTGCATATGGAGGGGTTCCCGAGTGGCCAAAGGGGGCAGACTGTAAATCTGTTGTCTTCGACTTCGATGGTTCGAATCCATCTCCCTCCACCAACAAAAGTCCGATATGTTTTGACATATCGGACTTTTTTGCGTATGTTAAGGTTTTATAACAAGCAGACTTTTAAAAATCGTTTATCGTGAGAGGAAGATCGCAATGCATAATGAAATATTACGGGATACGGAATATCTCCATCGGTTGAAGATACCCTATATGAACAATATGGGATTGCTGTAGCTGAAATAACGCCCGCTCATCGCGGATATTACGGTGAGACTTGGAAAGTACGGGCAGATTCTGACTGTTATTTCTTAAAAATGGATTATCTGCCTTTCCATCAAAAAAATTTCAGCAAAGTCTGACTGTCATAGAATATCTGTATGAAAGCGGAATTGATTTTGACGGAAAGATAATCAAAACACGGAGAAATGGGCTCTATTCTCTTTTTGATACTGCGGTTATCGGGCTGTTCGAATGGATAGACGGCAAGCAGGTGGAGACGGATCAAACCAAAAGCACGGAATACCAGCTGTTGTGCCAGATATATCGCCTCACAAAACCAGGAATGGAAATCCCTACTGCCGTGTTTGCCGATGACGCAGCCACGCGTTTTTTCCAACAGTGGAAGACCCTTAAGTCGGCCCCCAAAACGGATGCGGGCCGTACCGTGCTTACCATCTTTGAACGCTTCAAAGAAAAGATATCCCATTGCGCAACACGGCTTTCACGGCTTGCGGCGCTGTGCCGGCAAGAGGAGGAAGCATTGTATCTAACGCATGGAGATGCCGGCGGAAATTTTTTTATCAGGAACGGACGGAATTATATCTTGGATTGGGATGAAGTGATGTATGCGCCTCTCGAGCGGGATGCATGGGTGATGGGATGTTACGGCTGGGCGCGAGAGCTATTTCAAGATACCCTCAAAGCCAACAAAATTCCCTATCAGCTGCGGCTGGAAAGACTGGCTTTCTATTGTTACCATATGTATTTTTTTATCTTAGCGAATTTTTGATGGTACATCCAATATTGGATAAAAGCAAAAATATCGCCGAATATCTTGAAAACGGATGGATTAAAACGAGGATACAGTTTGCGGATACGGTAGAATAGAGTGGTATCTTTTTTCTAAAGAGAGGAAAGCGCCTTGCGGCAGCTTTATTGGTCACTGCTGCGCCAATGAAACAGATGCGCCTTACGCAGCTTGTAATAGAGCAGACCCACCACGTCTGCCAGCGCCCAGCCGATAGGAACGGACCACCAAATGCCCACAACGCCGATTGCCGGAATCGCGGCAAGGGCGTAGGCGAGCGCCACGCGCGTTCCTAGCGAAATGACGGTGAGTACCACGCTCATACCGGGTTTGCCCAGTGCACGGTACAATCCATAGAGCAAAAACAGGCAGCCAATACCGCAGTAGAACGCGCCTTCAATGCGCAAATAGCGCACGCCTTCCGCAAGTATCGCCGTCTCCTGTGCCTGGACAAACAGCAGCATCAGCGGGCGGGCAAATATCCACACTGCGGCGGACAGTGCCACGCTGAAACAAATGACAGCAACGGCAGCGCCTTTGAGACCGGCGCGGATGCGCTCCCGCTGCTGGGCGCCATAGTTTTGTGCGATGAACGTGGAAAACGCGTTGCCAAAATCTTGTACAGGCATGTAGGCAAACGCGTCAATTTTAACCGCCGCAGCGAATGCGGCCATGACAGCCGGGCCAAAACTGTTGACCAACCCCTGCACCATCAAAATACCAAAATTCATCACGGATTGCTGCACACAGGTGAGAAGCGAAAAACTGGAAATTTCTTTCACCCGTACCAGCCGAATACGGCAATGGGAGCGCCCAGGGCGCAGCGTGGGGAACGCAATCCAAGTATAGATTGCAATGCCGGCACCGGAAACGATCTGAGAAAGGACGGTAGCTTCCGCCGCGCCTGCTACGCCCCGATTTAGTCCCAGCACAAACCATAAATCCAGCACAATGTTGAGCGCCGCGGACACGGCTAAAAAGAGCAGCGGCGCTACGGAATTGCCCACTGCGCGCAGCAGTGACGCGAAATAATTATAAAGAAACGTTGCCGCAAGGCCGTAAAAAATGACCGTCAAATACTCCCGCAGCATCCCCTCAATTTCTGCCGGGACGCGCAGGAAAACCAAGATCCAGTCCATCGCGGCAAACACCGCGGCATTCAATACCAGGGTCAGGGCCGCAATCAGCACAAATGAGGTAAAAATGTCCTCCTTAAGCCCGTCCCATTCCTTTTGCCCGAACCGGATGGAAAACAGCGCGCCGCTTCCCATGCACAGACCCAACAAAATGGAGGTTAAAAATGTCATTAAGGTAAACGCTGAACCCACGGCGGCTAGTGCATTAGCGCCAAGAAACCGTCCCACAATCAGTGTATCTGCAATATTATAGCACTGTTGCAAAAGGTTGCCTAATATCATGGGGACAGCAAACCGCAGCATGGTTTTCATAATAGGCCCCTGCGTTAAGTCTCCTTTCATGGCACAGCCTCCTTTTCTAACATCAATATGACATACTATTTTATTATACCAATAGATGGGCCCGCTGTCAATTTGGCAGCGGATTTTTTGTATCGCAGGATGCGCCGTTCAAAGTCTTGTTCTAACGAAAAAACAGGTGGAAAGGAAGCTTGGGCGCGGCGGTCTGCAAACCGTTTAGAAATTGTCCGTTTTTTTTGTATCTTGGCCTTGCCAGGGGGGCTGGACTGGTGGTATAATGTAAGAAATACGGGAGAAACAAAAAGAAAAGGTGGGAATGGTATGAAAAAATGGATGACTTGTTTGCTGGCGGGATTACTTTTGCTTGCACCGCTGGGGACGTTGGCGGCGGATATCAGTTTGCAGGAGACGCTGTTTTTGTCCTCTGTCCGCTGGTATGACGGAACAGTGGAGCAGGGACAGCGTATCAGCGCCCTATAGACAGGCGAAACCTATGAAACAGTGACAGCGCTGGTGGAGGTGTCAAAAAACACCGATACTGCTACAGCCAGCCAAGCAACGGTGACGGGAGAAATTGTGGATGCGGACGGACAGGTAACCTACCGCACTTTTCAAACCAAAACACTGGAGGGGCGGACGGAGTTTGAACTGGTATTCCAGAACGTTTCTCCGCAAACTGGCCAGGACAAACTGCGGATCCTGATTTGGGACGGTATGCAGCGTATGCAGCCATTGACGGGCGTGCAGGAACTACAGAGTGAAAGCGATCCTGTGAGCCAGACGGAGCGGGATATGCAGACCATCCGCGAACGAATCATCCAAAATGAGAGCTTATATTCCACGACCGCCAATCCGCAAAGCCTGCTGAACAAGCTGGACGATAGCGGGCGGTTCAGCGATGTGGATTATACCCAAACGGGAGAACCATGGAGTATTTCTAATGCGCTGGTCAACGTGACAACCATGCTAAAAGCCTATTATTCGGAAGGCAACACCTGGTATCAAAACAGCGAACTGTTTGAGAAATGTGAATTGGTGCTGCGGGACTGGGCTGAGCACCAATATAAAAGTACCAACTGGTGGCACCAGCAAATCAATGTCCCACAAAAACTGTCCACCATTTTGCTTTACCCGCTGCCAGAGGACGCGGATTATTTGCCTGCTTTGCGGGAACTGGCAAAACTGGGGCTGCCAGTGGTGGACGAAAGCACGCTGCACAAATCGGACCGCAATGGGACGGGCGGCAACCTGACGGATAAATTACAGACCGCCATTAAAATTGCGGCGGCTACGGATGATGCGGAGTCCATGGAACATGTGGTGCGGTATTTGCTGGACAATGAGCTTTCTGTGTTCAGCCACCTCAATGACGGCGAGGGCATCATGGTGGACGGTTCTTTCCATCAGCATGGCGCGTTGCTGTATAACGGCAGTTATGGCAGCGTTTTTTGTACGGGGGTCAATAAACTGCTGAGCTACCTGGCGGATACGGAATTTATGGTATCGGACCGGGCGGTGAACGCCTATGCTGATTTTATTTTGGATGGCCATTCCCTGATGTTCCGGGGAAGCGGATCGGATTTTGCCATGTTTGGACGCGCCATTTCCCGGCCGGGCGGCGTAGGCGGTTCGGTGCGCAGCAATTCCCTGGAAGCGGTGAACGTGCTGCTGACACTGCCGGGTGTAGAGCGGCGGACAGAACTGCTGGAACTGAAAAACCAGCGGCTTAGTGGGACGGATTTTGGACTGAACACCGCCAAGCATTTTTGGACCTCTGATTTTACGGTGGTGCACCGGGACAATTTTTATGTCAGTGTGCGCAACAGTTCAAGCCGCAACAAAAACACAGAGTATATGAATGGTGAAAACAGCAAAGCGTACTATATCGCAGACGGCGCAACGGTTATTATGCAAAGCGGGACAGAATATTATGACATATTCCCGGTGTGGGACTGGAGCAAAATCCCCGGCACCACTACCGCCTATTTGCCATTTGCGTCCATTCCGTCCCCCGCAGCGGAAAAGGGTCAAAAGGAATTTGTCGGCGGCGCGACAAATGGCCTGTATGCTGTCAGCGCCATGGATTATGCCCACAACGGCGTGAGCGCGAAAAAGGCGAATTTCTTTTTTGACAACGGATTCATGGCACTGGGCGCGGGCATTACGGGGACGCAGAGCAACACCGTCTATACCACGCTTAACCAGTGTCTGCTCAGCGGTGACGTGCGCTATTCTAGCGGCGGAAGCACACAGACGCTACCAGGTGCACAGGAGCGCAGTGTATCCGATGTATCCTGGGTGCTGCATGATGGCGTGGGGTACTATTTCCCGCAGAGCCAGGAAGTGATGGTTGGCAATGCGGCAAAGTCCGGCACCTGGCAGTCCATTAACAGCTCCAAGAGCAGCGCTACTGTGACCAAGGATGTGTTTTGCCTGTCCATGAGCCATGGCGCGCAGCCGCAAAACCAAACATATGCCTATACCGTGCTGCCCGCCACAACCGAGCAGGAATTGGCGGAGTATGCGCAAAATCCCGATATGGTGGAAATCGCCAACTCCGAAAAAAGCACGGCGGTATGGTCCAAACAGGCAAACAGCGTGGGCATTGTATTTTGGAGCCAGGGCATTTCCAATTATAAGGAAAGTGTCACCGTGCCTGCGTCCGTCACTGGCATGGAGCAGGATTTGACCATCACCGCAGAAGAGGATCCCTGTATCGTGCTGCTCACGAAACAAGGAAATACGTGGGAACTGTGCGTATCCAATCCGAAAAATAATAGCCTGGCACAGACAACCATTTCCATCAACCGGCCGCTCACAGGTGAAGGCGCGGTATATGAAAACGGCAAAACTACCGTGACCGTGCAGTTCCCGCAGGATTTGGAGCGCGGAAAAACAACGACCGTGACGTTGACGGAAACGGCGCAGTAATAGAAGAAAAAAACGGCGGCAGGGCGGCTTGTTGCCGGTGGTAAAAGAAAGGGAGCGTAGCATAAATGGATGCATTTGTATTTTACAGCCCGACGAAATTTGTGTTTGGAGAAGGTACAGAAATGGAAGCCGGAAGCTATGTGCGCCAAACGGGCGGCAGCCGGGTTTTGATACACTATGGCGGCGGGTCCGCCGTGCGCAGCGGCCTGCTGGACCGGGTAAAAGCATCGCTACAGGCGGAGGGCCTGTTCACGGTGGAACTGGGCGGCGTCCGGCCCAATCCCCGCAGCGGCCTGGTATATGAAGGCATTAGGCTGTGTAAAGAGCAACAGATCGACTTTGTGCTGGCAGTGGGCGGCGGCAGCGTGATTGATTCCGCCAAGGCTATTGCACTGGGTGCGGTCTATGACGGGGATTTTTGGGATTTTTACGATGGCACCAAAACCGTTACCCAGACGCTGCCAACCGGAACAGTGCTGACCATCGCGGCAGCGGGCAGCGAGGGGTCCGGCAACTCCATCATCACACAGGAGCGCGGCATGTATAAACGGGGCTGCCGCAACGATATATTGCGTCCCAAATTCTCCATTTTAAACCCGGTGCTCACACAAACGCTGCCGCCGTTTCAGACGGCGTGCGGCGCGGTGGATATCATGGCGCATGTGATAGAACGCTATTTCACTAACACAAAAGAAGTGGAAGTCACGGACCGCCTGTGTGAGGCGGTGCTACTGACCATGCGCCAAGAAACGCCTAAAGTGATGGAGCATCCGGACGATACCGGCGCGCGGGCCAACATTATGTGGGCTGGAATGATTGCCCATAACAATTTGTGCGGCGTGGGGCGTGAACAGGATTGGGGCAGCCACAATCTGGAGCACGAGCTGTCCGCCTATTATGACTGTGCCCACGGAGCCGGGCTGGCTGTTATCATGCCCGCATGGATGGAATATGTTATGCACCACGATGTGATGCGGTTTGCCCAGTTTGCTGTGCGCGTTTGGGGCTGCCAAATGGATTTTGCCGCGCCGGAGCGCACCGCGCGGGAGGGCATTGCGCGGCTGCGGGCGTTTTGGACGTCGCTTGGTATGCCGCAAAACTTTGCACAGCTAGGCGCAAAGGAGGAGGATATTCCCATCCTGCTGGACAACTTGCAAATTGACGGGCGCACAGAAGGGCATTTTGTGCCGTTAGACCGTGCGGCCTGTGAGAAAATTTACCGAATTGCGTGCCGGGCATAGTGGCATCAAAAGGAGGAAACGCATGCCGCTTCCTCTTTTTGATGTGCCACATTGATTTTAGCCAGCGTGTACGGCATTATTGGCGTTCGGTCAGTGTTACGTGCACAAGGTCCCCTGGCTGCTTGCCAATGCGTGCCCGGATATCTTTACGCAGGCCTAGTATATGGTACGGCGTTTTGCGCCGCACCAAACTGCCGTCATAGGGGTACCCATCAAATGTAGCGTGCACAGGGACACGGCTTTTGCCGAACACGGAAACCACGTCAAAGGGAATGATAACATACGCGCCGTCGATATCCGATACTTTTTCTATGACAGCGTCAAAGTGAATGGGAACTGGGGTAGGGGAGGCGTTCAATGGCAGCACCTCCTTTCCAGTATAGTATGCCGCAGCTGGAAAAAATTATAGGTTGCAATTGGGTGGTATATCTGTTAGGATAGATGCAAAGGGGGTATACAAAGATGAATAAACGATTCTTTTCTTTTGCAGCATTGGCTGCTATATTGCTGGGTGGTAGCCTTTGTCTGCCAGTGCAGGCAGAACGTGCGATTCAAGTAGAAGTGGATGGGCGGCAAATTTGGTTTGACCAGGAGCCCATTATGGAAAACGACCGCGTACTGGTTCCGGTGCGGGCGCTGGCAGAGGCGCTTGGTGCAGAGATTACCTGGCAGGGCGAGAGCCAGAAAGTTCTCTCTGTGAAAGAGGATGAACGCTTAACGCTGCAAATTGGCA
Organism: uncultured Clostridia bacterium; assembly: GCA_938005345.1. Lineage (GTDB taxonomy): Bacteria > Bacillota > Clostridia > RUG12999 > RUG12999 > JAAWTG01. The sequence continues at coordinate 7,165 of CALLNG010000473.1, read as the reverse complement.
GCTATGTCATGTGGAAAAACAGTCAGGCGGTACAGCTAGACGTGGCGCCCAAACTGGTAAACGACCGGACGCTTGTGCCGGTACGTGCCGTGAGCGAAGGATATGATGCACAGGTGGAATGGGACAGTGCGGCGCGCAAGGTGATTGTGCGTACCAATTCTACTTCCGGGGACGGCGAAAGCGGGCAAACCGGACAGGACAGTTTTGCCTACCAGGTGTTGGAACTGACCAACCAGCAGCGTATCAATGCGGGCTTAAGTCCACTGGCATGGAGCGAAGAGTTGGCGGCCGTGGCGGCGGCGCACAGCCGCGATATGGCGCTGCGCGGCTTTTTTGACCACACCAATCCGGACGGGCTTTCCCCGTTTGACCGCATGAAACAGGCGGGACTGAGCTACCGCAGGGCGGCGGAAAACATTGCTGCAGGCCAGCGGACGCCGGAGGAGGTTGTCAATGGCTGGATGAATTCAGCGGGGCACCGGGCCAATATATTGAATCCGCAGCTGACCCATCTGGGCGTTGGATACTATGCGGGCGGCAGTTATGGCACCTACTGGACACAATGTTTCATGACGCCATAAATTGAAAAAAGGCGGAAGATGGCAATCGTCTTCCGCTTATTGTTTTTTGTGAACAAACTGAAAAAATGAAATAGGATGAGGCATAAACCGCGGAAATGGTGCATATACTGAAACAGAAAGAAGTGAGAAAACATGTTTCAGACCATACGGCTCAAACCGCTGGCATTGTCCATTGGACTTGCCCTGCTGGCAGGCGCATTGGGCGCTTTGCTGGGAGGCGGAATGAATCTCGAGGGAATCCAAAGCCCCTGGTTTATGCCGCCGCCCGTTGTATTTCCCATTGCATGGACCATTCTCTATGTTTTAATGGGAACCGCCGCTTATTTGATTTATGACAGCGGCCATCCGCAAAAAAAAGAGGCGCTTCAGGTTTATGCGCTGCAACTGGTAGTCAACAGCCTTTGGAGCTTGTTCTTTTTTCGGCTGCATTGGTTTTTGTTTTCCTTTTTGTGGATATTGTTCCTTATTGTGCTGGTTTGCCTGACCATCTATCAATTTTATGCCATTGAAAAGAAAGCGGCTTATTTGATGCTGCCGTATTTGATTTGGCTGCTGTTTGCCGCGCTGTTGGCCTTTTCGGTCTACCGGCTCAATTAAAGCCTCCCGCCACGGAGGCTTTTTTGTTGCGTTTTTTCTGGAAAGGTTGTTTGCTCGTACTTATAACTTTGTTAAAACAGGAGGATACGGTGGAGGTAAAATAAATAGGAGAAACCGTATGGAAGCGTATGGGAGGGCATGTGGCGGAGAGAAGAGGAAAATTGCAGGAAAATTGTCCATGCAGCGGTTTGCCTTTTGCAGTGGAATATGTTATGTTGTAACAAAACAAGCCATCTGGTTTGGGCGAAAGGAGAAAGAACTCATGGCAGAGTTAGAAAAAGAACATACACAGCAAGATGTGGTGCAGCAGGGTGTACATAACTACAGCGGTGCGGACACCTATGTCCCGCCCAGCGAACCCGCGGTACAGCAGCAGCTGGAGTGGTTTCAGGATCAGAAGCTGGCGTTGATGGTGCACTGGGGAGTGTACAATCAGCTTGGCATGGTGGCGAGCTGGGCACTTAGTGATGAGGATGCGGAGTGGTCCAGAAAGACGGTAGACTGGACGGATGACGGGGAGGTTTTTAAGAGGCAGTATCGGGCATTAAACCGTGCGTTTGATCCGGTGGCTTTTCAGCCGGAGGAATGGGCGAAGATGGCAAAGGAATGTGGGTTCCGGTATCTGATTCTGACCACAAAACATCACGACGGTTTCTGTCTGTGGGATACAGCATATACAGAATACAAGACGACGGCAGAGGACTGTCCGTTTCATACACATAAGTATGCGGATATCGTCTGTGCCATGTTTGACGCGTTTCGAAAAGAGAAACTTGGGATCGGGGTGTATTATTCAAAGGCGGACTGGCACTGTCCGGATTATTGGGAAAAAGAGAAAGTATTTACCGGAAAAACGACAAGGAATCCCACCTATGATCCAAAAGAAAATCCGGAAGCCTGGGAGCGGTTCCGTGCATTTACCCGCGATCAGATCCTGGAACTTGGAAAGCAGTATGGAAGGCTGGATATCCTCTGGTTTGATGCCGGATGGGTGGCAGCAACAAACGGACAGGATATCCGGCTGGGAGAGATCGTGGAGGAGGTGCGAAAAACGCAGCCCTGGGTGCTGGCAGTAGACCGGACGGTGGGCGGTGCTTATGAGAATTATGTCACACCGGAGATGTGTGTGCCGGAAAAACCGCTGCGTGTGCCCTGGGAGAGCTGCCTGACGCTGGGAGCTGATTTTAATTATGCGTACGGAGATCATTATAAATCACCGAGAGAACTGGTGAATCTGCTGGTCAATATTGTGGCGAAGGGCGGAAATCTGGCATTAAATATAAGCCCTCAGCCAGACGGAAGGATCCCGGTGGAAGCTTGGGAGAGCCTGCGGGGACTGGGCGTGTGGATGCAGATGTACGGGGAAGCGATTTACGGAACACGGATCTGTGCGCCGTACCGGAGCAGAAACCTGGCATTTACGCGAAAAGGCGATGTCGTCTATGTGATTCGGCTGTATCCGGAGGAAAGGGAAGCAGTAGAAGAGAAACTTTTGATTCCCTATCAGGGGAAAATCCGCGGGATTTCCATGGTAGATACGAAGAAAGAGGCTGAATGGAAGATGACGGAGGAAGGAATACAGGTGGTGATTCCCCAAGAGTATCGTGAGGGAGAGACGCCGATTGCGATTGTATGGAAGATAGAACAGTAATAATTATTCAGTAGGCAGTATTTCACGAGGCGTATTGGTTTGCAACTGTGAAGAGATTGAACAGTTACGAACGATAATGAAAAGTATCCGCTGAGACAATGTGAAATCAGATAAAAACGGGATATGAAGAAAGTAGCAGGTAACAGGAAAAATAAGAAGTTGAAAAACGGAGAATAGAGTATGAAAATGATATTTGAAGCACCGGCAACTGTCTGGCAGGAGGCATTTCCGCTGGGAAACGGGCGGATAGGAGCGCTGATGTTCGGGGACGGGGAGGCAGAGACGCTTTGCCTGAATGAAGATACCCTCTGGTCGGGTTATCCGGGGGATCCGCGCACCGGTATGGGATATGAGGATATTAAAAAAGCAGAAGTGTATGCAAAAGAAGGGAGTTACCTTCAGGCTACACAGGTGTTGAATCAGGCACAGGAGACGGCGGAAGATGTAGAGATGTATGAGCCTTTCGGCACGGTACGGATCTGGTTTGAGGGAGAACGGGAAATTGCGGACTATCACAGAGAACTGGATCTCGAGACAGCAACTGCCCGGGTGACATATCGAAATCACGGGCAATCTTATGAACATCGTTGCTTTTGCAGTGCACCGTCACAGGTTCTGGTGTATCAGATCCGGGCAGAGGAAGCATTTACCATAGTAATCACGGCAGACGGCGGGTTTCTTACGGGAAACAGCTGGGACGGAAAAATATGGAAAATGCAGGGGCAGATGCCGGGAAAAAGTAAAATTCCTGTGGAAGCGAAAGAAGGGGACGGCAGCGAGTTTATTTTTTCGGAAAATCCGCAGGAAAAAGGAATGCCGTACGAAGGCTGGTGCATGTTTGAGACGGAAAACGGGGAGATTGTTCCGACAGAGATGGGAGTTCGCTGTGTCAATGTGCATGAGATTACCATGCGGATTCTAATCCGTTCCGGGTTTGCAGGTGTTTCCAGACATCCGTATACGCAAGGAAATGATCCCGCAAAGCTTTTACTTCAGGATCAGGAGCAGACCGGGATATCCGTAGAAGAGTTGTGGAAAGAACATGTCGGAGAGTATCAGAAGTATTTTCAGAGAGTGAAACTGACGCTTGGAGATGACAGCAGAGACGGAATGGATCTTTCGAAACGGCTGGAACAGTATAAAAAAGACGGCGAGGATCCGGGACTGGAGAAGCTGTTGTTTGATTATGGTCGGTATCTGCTGATTTCCTGTTCACGACCGGGGACACAGGCGGCAAATCTGCAGGGAGTCTGGAATTGCGACCGAATCCCGGCCTGGAAGAGCGATTATACGGTAAATATTAATACAGAGATGAACTACTGGATGACCGGTCCGTGTAATCTTCATGAACTAGCAGAGCCGCTGGTGCGGATGAACCGGGAACTGCTGGAAAATGCGAGGGAGACAGCGCAGAAGTATTTTCACTGTGAGGGTGTGGCGTGCTTTCATAACGTGGATCTGTGGAGAAAGACATCACCGGCTGCTGGACTGGCAAACTGGGCATTCTGGCCGTTTGGCGGGGCATGGATGTGCCGGAATCTCTATGAGGAGTATCTGTTTACGCTGGACAGAGAGTATTTGCAGGAGATTTTTCCGGTGCTGGAGGAACATGCCAGATTTTGCAGCAACATGTTACAAAAGACGGATAAAGGACTGGCAGTGGTTCCGGCGACATCGCCGGAAAATTGTTTTCTGGATCAGGGAGAAGCAGTGCCGGTGGCACTGTATACAGAAAATACTCTGGCAATTATTCGAAATCTGTTCCGGGATTATCTGGAAGCATGTGAAGTATTAAAAAAAGAGGGTGCTCTTTCAGGAACGATCCGTGAACAGCTGCCTGCGATCGTACTGACACAGCTGGGAAGTGACGGAAGGATTCTGGAGTGGAATGAGGAATTCACGGAGGTGGAAGTAGAACACAGACATCTATCTCATCTGTATGAATTCCATCCGGGACGGGGAATTACGAAAGAGACGCCGGAACTTCTGGAAGGGGTGAAAAAAAGTCTACTTGTCCGTGGCGACGAAGGAACCGGCTGGAGTCTTGCGTGGAAGATTCTGATGTGGGCAAGGATGGAAGACGGCGCGCATGCGGCAAAACAGGTGGCGCAGATGTTGCAGGTTCGAGATCCGTTTGCAGAGATGTCTGTCCAGGGTGGTGGTGTATACCCGAACCTGTTTTGCGCACATCCACCGTTTCAGATTGACGGAAATCTTGGATTTACTGCGGGAATCGCAGAGATGCTGCTGCAAAGCCACGGAGGAGAACTCGTGATCCTTCCGGCGGTATCGCCGAAGTGGAAACGAGGCTCTGTACAGGGGCTGATCGCCCGGGGTGCGATTACGGTGGATATCGCGTGGGAAGGAGAGTGTGTGAACTGTTGGCTGACGAGCAAAACAGACCAGGAAGTCCGGGTGCGTGTGAAAATGCAGGAGAGCAGGACGGTATTTTTGAAAGCCGGAAATAGAGTAAAATTTGAATAATTGCTTACATGCAAAGATATCCTGCGGATAGAAAACAGAGATTTGTTTTAGCAATTAAGGGATTTCTGGTAGTTTGCGGGAAGAAAATATAACGAACCAAAATAAGGAATGCAGTTTATGAAAAACAGCAGCCGGTGTATGCTTCGAATTTTTAGGGAAACATATACCGGCTGTTGATTTATTCAAGGGAAACGAATCAAAGTCTGTATTTGTACAAGACAATTCCTGTGATACTAGAGCGTGTCTGAAAAATCATTTCCGCAATCTGCAAGCCCCAGTTTGCGGTATATTTTACCCTCATTCGGTTGCCGTAGCCCGCTACGCCGCCCTCATTCGGATAAAATCTCCCACAAACTGGGACTCGCAGCTCACGAAAAGCCTTTTTCAAACACGCTCTAGGCAGGGATGTGTGAGGTTCCCTGTACAGTCTGGAAAATAGATTCTGCGAATTAAGACTTTGACGGAATAAACGGTGCGATCGCTCCTGCTACATTCGAGATCGGCATGGTCTGGAGCCATATATGTCCCGGGCCGGTGATGACGGTGTTGAAGATGCCTTCCCCGCCAAAAAGCATATTTTTCACACCGGGAACGGTCTGGATATCCATGGAACAGGTGGCTTCCATAGCAGCCAGATAACCGGTATCGACGATGATCTGCTGACCGGGCTGCAGGTCGTATTCGACAACATGACCGTCAAATTCCAGGAATACCATTCCTTCTCCGGCAAGGCTTTGCATGATAAATCCCTCACCGCCGAAGAGTCCGGAACCGAAGCGTTTCTGGAAGAAAACAGAAAGGTTTACCCCGGCTTCGGAAGCGAGAAAACCGGACTTTTGTACAATCAGTTCCCGCCCGGGGGAAATCTGGTAAGGAAGAATACTTCCCGGGAAGCAGGAGGCAAAAGCAATCATGCCGGGACCGCCCTGGGCAGTATAGATATTCTGAAACATGGATTCACCGGAAAACATTCGTCCGAAAGCCTTTCCGATGCCGCCGTTGGTAGAAGTCGCCATGTGCATGTTTGGAGACATCCAGCTCATGGCTCCTTTTTCTGTGATCATTTTTTCACCGCCGTCCAGATAACAGATAACAACGGGTAAAGTGTCGCCCTGAATTTCATAACGCATAGTATGTACCTCCTGTATAGAAAATTTGCAGCTGTTCAGTTATGAGCAAGTAGCGAAGCGGATTGCGAATATCCGCTTGAATGAGTTCCGGGGTTTTTTACATCCTGCCTGGAACAGTGAAAATCATGGTTATGATGATGTTTCTACTGGTATTATATCAAAGTAGACAGCTGGATGATATGGAATTAAGAAAAAAGTAAACAATAAAATTTGAAAAAAGTGTTTGACAAATATATATGTATGTGGTAATTTATAGAAAAAATTTAGTGTAGTAAACCGTTGAAGCGGAGATCAAAGCAGTTATGCGCGCACAGAGAGTCCGGGAGGGTGAGAGCCGGGTGGAGATGCAGGCTGCCAAATGGACCGCTGAGGGCGCAGTGAACAGTCATTATTTCGAATCGGCTCAGTATTCTGCGACGTGGGGCATACGTCAGTTGCCGGGAATATGCAGGTATTCCGCAAAGCGCACAGTGCAAACTGTGAAACAAGGTGGTACCGCGGGTAGTTTATCATACGCTCGTCCTTGACAGAAGAACAAGTTTCTGTCGAGGGCGGGCGTTTTTTCGCGTTGTGTATCAATAATTGATCCGGTGAATCAATTTTGATTCGCGGGCAACAAGTCAAGGTTCATGCTTGCTTGAGACTTTCGCGGCAGGACAGAAAAACAAAGGGAAAGACAGTAACAGAAAAGATTTACAGGAGGTGCCCGAATGTATCCAACA
>CALLNG010000472.1 GCA_938005345.1 uncultured Clostridia bacterium | reverse complement strand
TTGCCGGTGAAATACTCGGCATAGGCAGTGTTGGCATTGCCCAGGCCGAAAACGTTTTCTTTGTCAAATACAGTTTTGCCGTTAGTGCACATGATAAACACTCCTTTATAAAATTTAGTTATGGAACAGCTTATATAGATAAGGCACGGGGGATAGAAGGGCGTTGCTCATTACTGGTGATTTGGGTTGTTCTTCCGCCCTCCTTTCTGGAGACGCGGGAGTCTTCCGGCATATACTGTCGGAGTATTGGCAATACCGGTTCTGGCAAACCATTCCCCAAGCAGTTCCATCAGGTTATCGCCGCCATCGCCAATCACGCTCAAAGCTTCCCGTACATCCGCCTTTGGACATAGTTTTGCAATATCCTTCCGAAGATCTCCGGCGGCTCCGCCGCAGTGTGAATAGAACGGAAGAATAATCTTTCCGGACAAATTGTTTTTATACAGCCAAGAGGCCACCGGCGGAGCAATCGTCCCGCACCAATTGGGGGAACCAACAAAGATGGCGTGGTAGAGGCGCGGAGAGCGGGAACCGGGAAGAAGTTGAGGGCGGTAGCCCGATTGAACCTCCCGTTTTACCTGTTTTAACAATTCCGGAAAGGCCATGGGATAGGGCTGCCAGGGGTGAATCTCACACCAGTCTCCGCCAGTGGCAGCCTGAATTTCTTGCGCTATTTGATGGGTATTGCCCGAATAAGAGTAGGAAACGATCAGTGGACGGTTCATTGGGATTGCTGTATGGTGTTGGATAGCTTCTATGCGCATCAGCCTCACCGCCCTGTCTGGAAAATTTGGCTGTGTGGAACGGACCGTTTTCCGCGCAGCGTATTGTATTGGTTATATTCCATGGTACCGGCCACAATTTAGGCCTTCTTTTCTTTCCCGAAGGACATGCACTTGCCGATCACGTCGCCGGTTTTCAGGTACTCATAGGTGGGCATTTCAAACAATACCGGCTTCAGTATGTGGTAGTCGATCTTGTCTGCCCCATTTAACACACTTTCTTCGGCGTAGGTAGCGTCGATAGTGCAAATGAAGCTCTCAAACCCTTTTGTCTCGTAAATATCTTCCACACTGCATACCATCGTTACCGGTGCCTGGGAAATCATCGGCACACCAGACGCATCCATCGCATAATCGAATAGTGCAGATTTATCTTCCTTGCTGCCGCTGATACAGCCACAAAGGTCGGCTTTTTCGAGCATCTCTTCTCCTACAATGTTTATGGAAATTTTTTTGTTCTCTTTGATGCCCTGGTTGGTATAGTGGGCTGCTGACAGGCTCACCATAACATGGTCATGGCCCATAATGCCAAGATGTCCCACCAACAGCCAATTGGGTTTCCCATTTACCATTGCCCCCACCACGACAAGAGGCGTGGGATATAGGGCCAAAACGTTTCCAATATTCTTTTTCATGATAAGTGACCTCCTAAAAATAATAATCGTTTACAAGGTGCTGCCTTGCCGTACTAGGATCCGAATCCGGCAACAATTCCAGTTCCAGCTGCCGCATTGTGTCCCAGACGCAGGCCAATGTCAATCATCCGTTTTTGCAAGGCGTGCGGCTCCTGGCTACGAAATAGTTTTCGTTCCGGCCTTTTTTCCTGACAGCTTTCGGAAAAGTTTAAAAGCGTAATAAGCCAGAAAAATGAAGGTAGCCATCATCGCCAGATAGTCCAGATAGAAAAGCGGAACCGGTTCGCCAAAATCCAAGAACACAAATTGGGTACGCACTAGCATATAGGTGAGCAAATCGCGCTTTATGAAAACGGTCAGCCCATAGAGTGCTATCCCGCCTCCCAAAATGGGCAGCAAAATTTTACGCACACGGGATGGCTGATTCTGGTGCAGCGCCTTTTTGAAAATCTCCAGAAGCATGCCCCAATGCATCCCAAGGTGCAGCGCCATCAGTACAAAGCCCCAATAGGAAGCGGCCATGTGCAAAAGACGTGCAAACGACATCCATCCCTGAATGTTCAACCAGGCAAAGACATGATTGGAGAGCATGATTCCACTTGCCATCAGTCCAAGCATTGCGAGGAATACCAGCAAATCCACAATCAGTTGAAAGATGCGGGAGGGGGAATACTTCCCATGAACCAGGTTTTTATACCAGTTTCCGTTGAGAATATGGTGGGCGATGAACATAAGGAACATTCCGGTGCCCGCCCACTCGTGGGCAACATCGCCCCAAAACTGGTATCCCATCAAAAAAAGCAGGGATAGGGTCATCAGGGCGTCCACTACGATTTTGAGGATCGCTTTCGGCTTCATGGGTTCTCCCTCCTTTTCAAAATCAGCCTATATTTAGACTGCCGATCCAATTCGATACATCCTCACGGGCGCCCTCTACGCTGCTTCCCGATACATGAAGCCCCTCTAAAATTGCGGCTCCCGGTGCGCTGTCAGGCAGTTTGTCCAGGCTGCGGCCAAAGCCGCTGCCGCCGCTGGTGCAGAAGGGAATGAGGGTTTTTCCTTCCCAATCATAGGATTCCAGAAACGAGTAGATCAGCATGGGAGCATCGCTCCACCAGTCCGGATACCCTACGAACACCACGCTGTAACTATCCCAGTTCTCTACCTGGGAAGCCAGCTCTGGGCGGGCGTTGTCACGCTGTTCCTGCTGGGCGACATCCAGAAGGGTGTCATAGTCCTCGGTATACGGTGTCGCTGGCGCAATCTCAAACAGAGTGCCGCCGGTTTCGGCCTGGATCATCTGGGCCAGATGCTCGGTGTTGCCGGACCAGGAGAAGTAGGCAATCAACGTAGCGCCAGTGTTGTCCGTGGGATCCGTTGATTCATTCAGCGCCTCGGAACCGGAAGATTCCCCAGATTCCACAGGCGCTTCCGAGGCCGGCTTGGAAGTGCCATTCCCGCTGGAGGACGTGGTTGCGCCGCTGCATGCAGCGAGAGAACATAGCAGTGTCAAAGATAACAGGAGAGATAACAATTTTTTCATATTGACCATTCCTTTCTTTTCATCAAAGGGCAACCGACTTGTTGTCACCCTAATTGGCTTTTGGTGTGAGTGGTGGATTCCACTTTACAATTTTGCAGGGATTGCCGCAGGCGATGGAATTATCTGGAATGGATTCAGTTACCACGCTTCCAGCACCAATGACCACATTATCCCCGATGGTAACGCCCGGAAGGATGATGCTGCCTCCGCCGATCCAGACATAGCTGCCAATCTTTACCGGTTTCGTCTGGGTTTTTACTGCCGCCGTCCCATCTGTTTCCATCCAAAAACGTTCAGCGCCGTCAAGGGCATGGATGGCAGTATAAATTTTCACATCCGGCCCGACCATGGTACAGGTCCCGATGACAATCGGCGCGGTATCCAGCAGCGTGCAGTGCATATTGATAAAACTGTTGTCCGCAAGATGGATGTTGTAGCCATAGTCCACATAGATCGGCTGGTTTACGCGTGCGTTGTTTCCGAACTGCCCGAACAATTCTGTCAAAAGACGGGCCCGCCCCACAGTATCGCCTGCGGGTAGGCTGTTATACTGCCGCATGAGATCCTTCGCATGATTTTGCTGTTTTCTTAGCTCCGCGTCCCGGGCATCGTAAATTTGCCCACTTTGCTTTTTTTCAAATTCGGTCATCTTTTAAGCTCCTTTTTGGCCAGTGCCTTTGGCCTTGTTCTATCATTCATTATAGCAGGCATTTCATTCCATGTAAAATACTTATCTTTTATCATAATCCATGCGTTTTTTGTATGGTTTTTTGGTATAAAACAGCAACGCGGGACACCAATTCAACATGAAGGTGTCCCGCAGCTATAGTAACAATGAGCGGACTTTTTTCCCTAAAATTTGGGTTCCAGTTTTCCGCAGCGCCCTTTCAAAAATTAAAGACTGGCCAGTACCGGGTTATTTAAGTAGTCATTCACCCGTTTAACCTCACCGATTTTCCGGGCGTCCAACATAGAACGACAATCCTTATCGAGATCAAAAAAGGGAGCCTATGTTTCAGACTGTACATTCCGCTCCATCATCAGGGAAGGTTCTTCTATATGGGAAACGGGCGCATACTCCTTCCGTCCACCCGTTTCCGCCGTTATTTCAATCTGTTTCCGAGACTGTATGCCTGCTGCGGGAACTTGGAATGCTGCGTCATGGACGGCGTACCGCAGCCATAGCCCAGCACCATACCCATATCCTGTAGATTCAGGTAACGCACCAAGGTCTTATAGTGGACTTCTAGCGCCTCAAACGTCCAATTATCGCTGTTCCAGGCAACGGTCAGCAGGGCAGATTTCATGTGCTTGCGCTGGATGGAGCTGTTGAAGGCGCAGAACCGGTCAATCATAGTTTTCAACTGGGCGGACATGCCGTAGTAATACAGCGGCGTGACAAACACCATCATGTCTGCATCCAGAATCTTTTGACGGATATGCTCCACATCGTCCTTTTGCACGCAGGGGCCCTCGTAGCCACAGTGGATACACCCGGTGCAGGGATGGATATTCGCATGGGCCGTGTCAATGATCTCGACAGTGTGTCCGGCCTCCTCCGCGCCTTGGCGGAAGCAGTCCGCTAAAAGGTTGGATGAGCCTTTTTTATTAGGGCTTCCTTCTAAAACAATGATCTTCATTTCCTGTCCCCCCTTACTTCATTTCCTTTTCCCAGTAGCGGATTACATTCAGAGGCGTTTCGCCAGCCAACCGCTCCATCGTTTGAATCTCCTCGGCAGCCAGTTCCAGGGCAATAGCTTTGGCGGCTTCCTCCACCTGATATACCTTGGTCACACCAATGATCGGAAGGGTGCCCTTCGCAATAGCCCAGGCCACCGGCAGCTGTGCAACGGCCGCGCCGTGCTGATCCGCAATTTCTTTCAGGCCAGCGTTCAGTTTTTCCAGTTGGGGCAGCATAGGATTATACACGGTACCACGGTCAGAATCTGCCGGGAAAGGATGCTTTGTATCGTATTTGCCGGACAGTGCCCCCTGCTCCAGCACCATGTAGGAGAAGAAGGTGATACCGTTTTCCTTGCAGTAATCCACAATGCCGGAGGTCTCGGAAGAACGGTTCAAAAGGCTGTAATGGTTCTGGATAGCGGCGACCTTCAACCCCTCCGCCTCCAGAATAGCAGCCGCTTCCTTAATTTCCGCCAAGTTGTGGTTGGAAAGGCCGATACGGCCGATCTTGCCAGTCTTGGCAAGGGGGATCAGCTTGCGGGTCCACGCCGGCGCACCCACTGGGTTATGAATCCAATAAACATCCATATAATCGGTACCCAAGAGCTTGGCGCTGGTTCCGTACATCGCCGCCACAGCATTTTCCGCATTGGGATCGGCGCACTGGGGCGTGAACTTGTCCGAAATAAGATAGCTATCACGGGGCACCGTGCGCAAAAACTCGCCCAGCACCTTTTCCGAAGCGCCCATGCCATAAGCATAGGCGGTATCCCACAAATTCAGACCAGCTTTCATAGCTGCGTCAAATACCGGACGCAGGCCGGCGGCGGTCAGATTGCCGCCAAAGGTTCCATCGTTGCCCCAGGCCCAAGCGCCCAGTGCGATTTTCGGTAATTGTTTCAGTTCCATATTTGTTTCCTCCCATTTCATATGCATAACCTCCTCATATTAATAGCCAAGAGCGGCTATCCAGTTTTGAATCTCTCCCTGAGATGAAGACGCATCTTCTTCATAGCAATCAAAGATATTGTCAGAGAGTGCCGCATCCGGGGCTGCCTCGGTAATCAGTGCTACACTGTTGGCAAGGCCACCGGTGCCGTGAGAACAGAATAGGTATACCTGCTTTCCAGAAAGGTCGTTCTCCTCCAGGAAGGAAAGTAGCGCCATAGGCACGCCGTACCACCAGTTGGGGTACCCCAGGAATACCGTGTCATACTGATCCAAGTTGTCTACGTTTTCTACCAAGTCCGGGCGTGCGTTGTCACCCCGTTCCTGGTTGGCCCGGGCCAGGCATTCGTCCCAATCACTGGGATAGGGATCGGTAACCCGGATGGAAAACAGGTCGCCACCGGTTTCCTCCTGCACCCAGCCTGCCAGCTGCTGCACATTTCCGGGCGGGATCACGCTGGGAGAGGATACGGCATCCACATCATCTGCCAAAATGGCGTTATCTGCCCATGAGAAATAGGCTACCAGAATATGGCTGCCTTGCTTTTCTCCGGACGCTGTTGGGACGCTTTGTAAATATCCAGAGGAGCGCTCCTCCGGATTTTCCGATGTTCCACATGCTGCCAGAGAAAAAAACATGGCTGTTGTCAAAAGGATGGAAAGAATTTTTTTCACTTATATTGCCTCCTGTCTATGCCGCGTCATATCCACGACAAACCTGTAAAGCTGGTTTTAAAGCAAGCATCTTTTCATGTTTCTATTTTTAGTATAGTGCGGTTTTGATTCAATGTCTAATACCTATTTTTTATTTTTATCCATGTGTTTTTTGTATGGATAAAACAAAAAAGAACCCCAAGGCAATCTGCCTCAGAGGTTCTGAAACCGATATATGACAAAATCATTCCATTCTTGCCCGCAGCATATTGATTTCTTGAATAAATAAAGAAGTTGCGGGAGCAAACAGATAGTTTTTCTTCCAGACAAGAACACTGCGCGTTGTGTGTTCGGGATAAATGGGAATAAACCGCAGACGGGAGCTGCTATGAATAGCCAAAGCACCGTCCAGGCAAAAGGCACATCCCAGCCCCTCTTCCACAAGCAGCACCGCGTTGGAAAGAAGCGTATAACTCAAGGGGATATGTAAGTCCTTTTCCTCCCGTTTCAGCCAGTTCAGGATTTCAGCACGAACCCGTTCACGTATCGGAAGAATCAGAGGGTATTCTATAATTTCATCCGGTGAAATAGACTCTCGCCCGGCTAAAGGATGGTCATCCCGTAAGAGCACTCCCCAAGTCTCCTTTTGA
>CALLNG010000471.1 GCA_938005345.1 uncultured Clostridia bacterium | reverse complement strand
CCCCGGATCCCGCCTCCAGCACGTCGTAACCGGAGCGCTTGAGGTTGATTACCACAAATTCCCGGATGGAGGTTTCATCCTCACACACCAAAATCCGCTTCATGAATCCCGCCTCCTCTCCAGGCTTCACCAAACGCACAAAAGGCAGAGCGTATTTGCACCCCACCTTTTGCGTCCTCTTCTATAGATAGTTATTATCTCAATTTTGCTCCGCATTCCTGTTCCAACGCTTCTACAGTTCGCTTCATAATACTTTGAATGGTTTCTTCTTCCAGTGTACCATCGTGGCTGCGCATCACGAGTGCATATGCAACGCTTTTTTTATCCTCAGGGACTTGTTCTCCTTGATATACGTCAAACAATTTTACTTGTTCCAAAACCTCACCTGCCGTCTTGCGGATGACCGTTTCCACGTTATGAACCGGTATGGTGCGGTCTACCAAAACTGCAATATCTCTCGTAACTGCCGGAAACTTAGGCAGAGGTTTAAATTTTTTCTCTTTATTCGCATGCTGAAGTAGATCTGCCAAATCTAATTCCGCCACGTAGACCCGTAATTTTAAACCATAGTTTTTCACCACAGAAGGATGAATTTCTCCTAGAATGCCGCAATTCTGTCCACCAGCTTGTAGCTGGGCACAGCGGCCAGGATGAAACATGGGTTCTTGTGTATTAGCAGTATATTCAGCATCCTGTATATCAAGTCCAGCCACTAATGCTTCCACAGCCCCTTTCAGCGTGTAGAAGTCAGAATCTCCGCCATAACAAACAAGTGTCACTTTGTCCCGTTCCTGCGGCAGCTCTTCTCCTTTCTGCGGCAAATATACCTTACCTATTTCAAACAACTTTGCTTGGTCATTGCGCAAATTTACATTTCTTGCAACCGTATCCATCATAGCTCCAACGGTTGTTGTCCGCATGATGGAGGTATCTTCCCCGAGCGGGTTTTGAATCTGCACCACATTGCGCAACGCACTGTCCTTCGGAACTTGCAGCAAATCAAACATTTTGGGCGTCGTAAACGTATAAGTATATATTTCATACATGCCCATACCACATAGCATTGATTTAATTTGATCTTTTTTGTTTTCAGTTTCCGTCTGTCCTCCCATAGTAGTTTCGCCGCGCAACGGAGTCGTAGGCAGCTTATCGTATCCATACATCCGTACAATTTCTTCTGCCACATCTGCCATTTCCAGTACATCTACCCGGTAAGTCGGTGCCATGCAAGTGTCACCGTCTACTGTAAACCCTAATTTTTTTAGCGATTCTATCATAAAGGAACCGCTGATATTTGTTCCCAAAAACGCATTGATTTTTTCTGGAACAAACGGAATTGGTTTCCGTTTATCCGTTGTATGATTGACATCAATCACACCGTCACAAACAACGCCTGCTCCCAGCATTTCCACTAATTCACAAGCGCGGTTCAGCGCTTCAGGAATCATTTCTGGATCTAGGCCCTTTTCATAACGCAAGGAAGATTCTGTCCGCAATCCCGCTTTTTTTGCGCTGCGACGTACCCGTGTCGGCTCAAAATTTGCACATTCAAACAGCACTGTAGAAGCATCCTCAGTAATTTCCGAATTTTCGCCGCCCATAACACCAGCTAACGCCACCGCTTTTTCATCGTCGCTGATAACCAACATTTCCGAATCCAATACATGCGGCGTACTGTCTAGCGTAACCATTTTTTCACCGTCTTTGGCACGGCGTACTGTAATATGATGGCCTGCTACACGGTTTAAATCAAATGCATGCATTGGCTGGCCATATTCCAGCAAAATGTAGTTTGTAATATCCACAATATTGTTAATGGCACGAATACCACTATTTTTCAGCCGATCCTGCATCCATTTCGGAGACGGTGCAATTTTCACTTGCTTGACAACGCGGGCAGCATAGCGCGGACACGCTTCCGTATCCAGCACATCCACTTTTGCCATTTCATGAACATCGCCGCCTCCACCTTTTACCTCCGGCTTGTGCAACTGCAGCGGTTTATCCAGCGTTGCTGCTGTTTCTCGGGCGATACCAATGACACTGAAACAATCAGGCCTATTAGAAGTAATGTCAAAATCAATCACATTTTCGTTCAGGTTTAACGCTTCCCGAATATCGGTTCCGGGAACAATATCCTCCTGTAAAATCAAAATGCCATCTTCACATGCGCCGGCATAATCCTCCAGCGCCATCCCCAGTTCCTCGTGAGAACACATCATTCCCATGGATACCACACCACGCAGTTTCCCTTTGGTGATTTTTACGCCGCCTGGCAAAGTTGACTTGTGCAGCGCCACCGGCACTAGCTGTCCCTCTTTTACATTGGGTGCGCCCGTTACAATTTGGATGGTTTCTGCGCCTACGTTCACCTGGCATACTACCAGCTTATCCGCATCTGGATGACGCTCAATTTTCTCAATTTTTCCCACCACTACATTTTTTATTTCATTGCCAGCATTTTCAATGCCTTCCACCATGGATCCGGTCATGGTCAACGCATGGGCATAGGCTTCCGGCGTCACATCCGATAGATCCACAAACTCTTGTATCCAACTCCAAGGTAATTTCATTACTGCCACCTCTCCTCTTTCTATCCTGCTCTTTCATTATTAAGCGCTTGACACATTCCAATTTTTTTATTAAAACTGCTTCAAAAAACGCATGTCGTTTTCAAAAAACATACGGATATCCTGGATATCAAACCGACGCATGACGATTCTTTCCAGCCCCAATCCAAACGCAAAGCCACTGTATTTTTCTGGATCAATATTGCACACACGCAACACCTGCGGATGTACCATCCCAGCACCCAAAATCTCTATCCAGCCTTCTCCTTTGCACAACCGGCATCCCTTACCACCACATGCAAAACAACTAACATCCACTTCAGCTGATGGCTCTGTAAATGGAAAATGGTGCGGACGAAACCGGATTTTGGCTTCCTCCCCATACAATTGTTTTGCTACCGTTTCCAGAGTGCCTTTCAAATCTGCCATGGTCACACCATGGTCCACAACGAGTCCTTCGATTTGATGGAACACAGGGGAATGTGTTGCATCTACCGCGTCACTCCGGTATACACGTCCGGGCGCAATAATGCGGATAGGAGGCCGCTTTTGCTCCATAACACGTACTTGCACCGGCGACGTCTGTGTTCGTAGCACAACATTTTCTGAAACATAAAAGGTATCCTGTGTATCGCGCGCCGGATGATCTTTCGGAATATTCAGGGCTTCAAAATTATAGTAGTCTAATTCTACTTCTGGTCCTGCTGCCACTTCAAAGCCCAGTCCTATGAAAATCTGTTTGATCTCATCTAATACCTGTGTCAGTGGATGCAGACTTCCTGCCGAAAAATCCTTTCCCGGCATTGTCACATCTAACACCTCATGTTTTAGCTGTTGCTGCAATTTTATTTCTTCCAGTTTTTCTTTGGCTTCTGCCAGTTTACCTTCAATATCCGAACGCACCTTATTTGCCAGTTCTCCGATAACAGGCCGTTCCTCTGGAGATAGCTTTCCCATTTGACGCAGAACGCCCGTCAGTTCCCCCTTTTTCCCTAAATATTTAATGCGTATTTGTTCAAATTGTTCCTCCTTGTCACCACTGTCTTTCAGCAGTGCCGCAATCTCCTCCTGAGCCTGCTGATTGATTTTTTTCAGCATTTCCTTCATACCATTTCACACCTTTCCGCATAAAAAAACACATCCGCCCCGTTGTTTCAAAGGGACGAATGTGTATGGTTTCATACAATCCGTGGTACCACCCAACTTCCCGCACGCGAACTGCGTACCGGCACTCTTTTGCGGATAACGCCCGCCTGCGCCGCAGCCTACTGGGTACCTGCGCACCGTTCCGCCGAGGAGCTCCAAGGTGAACTTCGCAAAACCGCAAACCGCGAGGAAACTTCCAGCTTTACATTTCCTCTCTCTGTCCGGCAGACCTGGTTTCCTACTCTTCCTCTTCATAGCCTTTTCTAAAGTTACTGAATATTTTACCACATTTTTTTCCATTTTGCAAGTGTTATAATATATTTTCTATAGTTGGCTGTTCTTTATCCGCAATTTCTTCTAAAATGTCTGAAAATAAGTACAGTTCTGTCTGGGCCAAACGGTATTCTTGCTGTGTATAATACTGTCTGCATTTGGACAAAGCTGTTTTTGCTTCGTCGATATGGTCATGCAGTATAATATAGTCCATTGTTGTT
>CALLNG010000470.1 GCA_938005345.1 uncultured Clostridia bacterium | reverse complement strand
TACGATACAAATAATGGAACCAATGGCAATAGCGCCCGTCATGCCGGCACGCCCGTCTGTACCTGTCACTTTAAGTAACATGGAGGCCAGCAGTAACGTAGCAATCGCCATACCGGAAACAGGATTGTTACTGCTGCCAATCATGCCAACCAGCCGGGCAGATACCGTCGAAAAAAAGAAACCAAATAGTACAATAAATAGCGCACCAATTGGATTAACTGGAAATACAGGCAGCAGCCAAATTGCCAACACAATGATGAGAATGGCGGTTAAAATCAATGGCATTGGCAAATCTCGTCCGGTACGTAATTCCTGCACCTTTTCAGCGCGGTTTCCTTTTAAATTTCCCATTGCATTAGCAAATGTTTTGATAATCAAAGGAAATGTTTTAACAAGGCTAATAATGCCGCCCGCTGCAACGGCGCCTGCACCGATGTATTTAATATACGTAGACCACAGTTCATCTGCTGACATGCTGCTAATTGGCTCCGTCCCCGGAAAAACAATCTGGTCTGCGCCAAACAGGTGAATCAGCGGCATAAGAACCAGCCAGCTAATAATACCACCACTTAACATATAACTCGAAATTTTAGGGCCGCAAATGTAGCCTACACCAACAAGTGCTGGCAGCACATCAATGCCAACCGCAGCACCACGGTATCCCTTGAATTCATATTGAACACTGCTTGGAAAAACGCCCAGGCCATCAGCCACAAATTTATAGACTGCCGCCATTCCAAGACCCGCGAAGACTGTGGAGGCTTTTGCACCCCCTTCTTCTCCAGCCAGCAGCACCTCTGCACAGGCTGTACCTTCCGGATAGGGAAGCGTACCATGTTCCTCAACAATGAGCGCCTTTCGCAGCGGAACCATAAACAAAACGCCCAGAAATCCGCCCACCAGCGCAATGAGGAAAATAGTCAAAAGCGAAGGCGTTTCCGTTCCCCATTCATTAGCCCAGAGAAACAACGCGGGAAGTGTAAAAATAGCGCCTGCCGCGACAGATTCTCCTGCTGAACCGATCGTCTGTACCATATTGTTCTCCAAAATGGAATCCCGCCGCAGGATGACGCGGATGATTCCCATGGAAATCACTGCAGCCGGAATCGAAGCGGATACCGTCATACCAACACGAAGTCCCAAATAAGCATTTGCCGCGCCAAAGACAATCGCAAGTAAAATACCAATTAAAATTGACGTTACCGTAAATTCCGGCACAATTTTATCAGAAGGCACAAAAGGTTTGAATTCTTCTGCCTTATGTTTCACAGAGCTTCACCCTTTCTGTTGTTCCGTTTCAGGTCTTTCGGCTACAGAACTCCAACTAAGAAGAGCATTCAGCTTTCTTAAAATTTGAACTGTCTCCTATGCTGAAATGGATATGAAATATTTCTGCTCTATAGTATACCCTTTTGCATTATTTTCAAGCAGAAAAAGTGAAACTTTCCCTCTATTTTTTCTTTACACAATAAATATCATGTGGCATGTCCATTCCATAGTAGTGTTTTATAAAACTGCCCACTTTCGACATTCCATTGCGCTTCGCCACATTTTGGGACGCAATATTGTTATCACGAATGATGGAATAAACTTCCTCTGCTCCCAGTTTTTCAAACGCATATTCCCTGCAGGCAACTGCCGCTTCTGTGGCATATCCCTGATGCCAAAAGGCTTTTTGAAATAAATAGCCTATTTCCAGTACGTCTCCCAGGCTGCTCTCCTGCATTGTAAGACCCGCCTGTCCTATTAGTTCTCCCGTTTCTTTCAACAAAACGCCCCATAATCCGAATCCATATTGCTGGTACCGGTTCAGCTGCTTGTCCAGCCATACTTGTACTTCTTCATTGGAAAATGCATGTTCATAGGCATACATAACGTCTGGATCCTGCAAAATTTTGCACAGCGCATCAAAGTCCTGTTCCGTCAGTTTTCGTAAAATCAACCGTTTTGTTTCACAAATCATTGGATTTCCTCCTATTTTGAAAAGGGAGACGCGTCAGCGTCTCCCGCCCTATGTTATTTCGTCTTCACAATGGTGTAGCGAACGCGGCGATTTGGTTTTGTCAATTCCTCCAAAACTTCCAGCAAGAGATCCCATACATTTTTGCAGGACTGCAGATCCATCACTTCATCCGGCGTATGGCAGCCACGCAGCGTCGGCCCTACTGCAATCGCATCCAATCCCTCTATTGTACCTGCAAATAAACCACATTCCAATCCTGCATGAATAGCCTCCAATTTTAATTCACCATGGAAAAGTTTGCGGTACATGGAGCAAAATACATCTCGAATTTTAGAATATTGCGCATATTCCCAACCAGGATATTCCCCACGAAAGGATACGCTGCCGCCAAACAGCTGGCCTAACAATTGAATTTGCTGTTTCGTCTCCTCCAGAAGCGCCTGAACGCTGCTACGCGGCGCAAATACGGCCTGGAATTGATTACCAGAAATCCGCACCACCCCCAAATTGACAGAACTAACCACAAACTCGTCATGTTGCATATCTTTTTTTAGCACACCATCTGGCGCTAGGTATAACAGGCGCAACAAATTTTGGGTGCTTTCCCGCGCTACCGCAGCGGTGGGTGCCTGTACCTTCTCCGTTACTATCACCTGAAATGCCGGCTCACTGGGACAGAATTCCTCCCGTAAATGTTGTACTTTTTCGTCCAGCCATTGCTTTGCTTGCTCCCTTTTTGCTGCATCTTGCAGCACAATCTGCGCATCACATTCCCGCGCTATCGCATTGTCTTTGTTGCCGCCCTGTAGCCGGACCAATTGGAATGGCACTTCTTGATACAAGAAATATAGCAGTCTTCCCATAATTTTATTTGCATTTCCACGCTGCAAATGAATGTCCGTTCCAGAATGACCGCCCAACAGTCCGCGAACTGCAATTTGAAAAGATGCATCCCCGCAAGGTTCCTCCGCCACTGGGCAGGAAAGCTCCGCACGCAGCCCGCCAGCACAGCTTACGGTGGCAATCCCTTCTTCCTCAGAATCCAAGTTAATCATGGTTTTTGCCCGCAGTTTCGATTTGTCCAGTAATGCAGCGCCTGTCAACCCTGTTTCCTCCTGCACTGTAAAAACACATTCAAGCGGGGGGTGTACCAACGTGGTATCTGCTAAGATAGCTAGCATATAAGCAACTGCAATGCCATTGTCTGCTCCAAGTGTTGTTCCGTTCGCATGAACATATCCATCCTCTTGAATAAGTTCAATCCCATCCCGTTCAAAATCCTGCTGCACCTCTTGATTCTTCTCGCATACCATATCCGTGTGCCCCTGTAGCATAACCGGTTCTAACTCTTGGCAACCAGCACTTCCATCTTTTTTGATCACTACATTATAGACTGCATCCACGTCAAATTCTAATTGGTGCCGCTTTGCAAAGTCTACCAGATAAGCACTTATCCCGCTTTCATTTCCAGAACCGCGCGGTATCGCACTGATTTCTTCAAAGTAGCGAAATACAGCCTGTGGCTCATAACCTTTAATTTTATACTCCATATACTGAATACTCCTTTACGTTATGTCTCCTAGTAGTATATCTCTTTTTTTAAATAACATGAACTTCCTCAATCTGCCTTTTCCAAAGTATATGGTAAAATGCTTCGTGTTATGTTATCTCTCCAATAGATCACTCCTTTCATTTTGGAATAATCCTGATTTTCATCTTACATATGGCGAGAAAAAAGCCGCAGAATCCTGCCCCTATTCCGCAGCTTTTCTTCGTTTATCGACTCTTCCAAGTTGCCACCGTAGATAAAGGCCGCATGCCGGAACTCTCCCAGACCATGACCCGTATTTCCTGTTTCGGTGCAATCAAAACAGAAACTGCTGCCGTAAACTGGCTATTCACGATGGTGAGCAAGGACTGTGGAATTTGCCGAAACTGCACCATTTTTCCTTTCTCATCATATACAACAATATAGATACGATGATTCTTATCTGGCGTACTGTTTATTGTACCCGAAACCGCCACCGTAACCTGTTGCTCCTGTTGCAGCTGCAATACCTCTTGCCCGTCTTTTCCTGTGACTTTAACTTGGCACTGATAGGGATAGATGGGTAAATCAACTGAAAAATACCGTTTGACAGAGGTAGTGGTATCTTGCAAATATAACTCTCCATAAATTCTTCCTGCTGCGTTTTCTGTTGCCCTGGTAACCGTAAGCGGCTCCCCGTATCTGACTTCTAAAGTAGGGTTCACATAAGCGCCGCGAACCACTGCTAAAACGTCTGTCTGGCTTGTATAATTGGTTGCCTGGAATGCAGCTAAGTCCTCTTTAATATAGTCTAAACAAGTGCCAATTGGTGCAAACCGGAATTTAATGCTAATTTGCGCCGTAGTTTGAGCCGCATCGTTAAATACCACTTGTAACGTTCTTGTTGGCCCTTCCAGCACATCGTAATCTTCACTGGTCAATACAATACTATCAGTATAGGTGCTGAGAATGGAAAGCGTACTGTTTTGAAATGTATAATCCCGCCCCATTACCAATACATTTGAATCTTCATCCAACACGCTGCGAATTCCCGTAGCTGCTGCATTTTTACTTCCCAAGTCCACTTTAAAATCTGCCTGCTGTGCTGTTCTAAGCTGGTAAATCATTTCCTGTTGATATTGTAAGACCTGCGGCGGCGCGGCCCCCTGACTTAACGTAACCCTTATTTTTTTCCCGCTAATGATGTCTGCCTCCGTCACTTGAAACATCCGTTCTGCCTGAGTATTATACTCCATGGCTTCTACAGTATATGTATATGTTCCCGGTTCCAGCAAATAGAGGCCTCCCGCTTGGGCTCGGATTTCCTGTGATCCTTTTTTCACCGTAATTCTTGCATGAGCAGGGCTCTTTTGGAAGGTTACTTGCGCACGTGGCGTTGTATTTTTGGTATATGCTTTAATACAACAATTTGCATATCCATTTTCTTCGGTACTAATTTCTGTCCAACGAAGCATATCCGGTGACAAGAAACTATCTCCTGCTTCCGCTTCTACTTTTGCATAATAAGCATTTACTGTACTGCGCCGCTCGACTGGCACACCATAATTCGTGCCCGGCGTATTATATTTCACAACAATGGCAAATTGCGTTCCAGTCAGCGTAAGCGGGGTATCCAGTGCTACGGTGTGGTATCCGGTATAATCTACAGCCCCGGTTTTGACTA
The DNA here is from genome assembly GCA_938005345.1 of uncultured Clostridia bacterium. Taxonomy (GTDB): domain Bacteria; phylum Bacillota; class Clostridia; order RUG12999; family RUG12999; genus JAAWTG01. The sequence continues at coordinate 3,439 of CALLNG010000470.1, read as the reverse complement.
ACTGCAAATCAGTCTGGTTTAAAGAATCGCTCTTAGGATTGACATAAATCTGATACGTTGTAAACCCTGCTGTTGCAACCGTAATTTCTGTTAATTCCTGTTCTCCTGGCTGCGTATCAAAGATGTTGGCCGCATAAGCCTGCCCCGGGTATTCGACAAACCCCATAAATTGACTGAACCCGAGTGGATCATGATAATAGAGATTGTCATAATTCTTCCCCTCTTGAGCCGCTTCCACTACCACAGGCATAATAATTTTTTGCGCATAGGACATATAAAAATATCCCTCTTCTCCCCAATCCGGCCCCCAGCTGTTTTGTATAATCCATGCGCCGTCTCTACCTGGATCCGTTGTAAAATTTGTTCGGGGAAAAGTGTCATCCCATCCCACAATGCTCACCGCGTGGTTAGATAGCAGTGTATTTTCTACATACAGCGCATTGGTAGTTGCGTTAAACTGTGCATAATTAAAATTAATGTTGATATCTACAGTTCCTTTATTCATCAACGCGTTTTTAATATTCGTGATGATACTATCCTGGCTTTGCGAATTGGTGTCATACGGCAGGTATTGGAAATCCATTAGCCGCACATCGCAAGTGGGTTGATCAATGTCCGCCAGGTAAAGGCTTTCCACTTCATCGGTAAAGGGCATGCTCTCTTCCTCAACCGGGCCAGCACCGCGATATAAATACGCTTCCAGCATTTCCGGAGAACCGCCGCTGTCCGCTACACGGTTAAACGCTTCTGTGTTTACGCCATCACGCATTTGATATACCTGAGAATATTCCAAATGACGGGGAGAAAATTGATACTCCTTATCATATTTACGCATCAAATACGATTCCAGGCTGGATAGGCCTGCAAATGCCCAACAACTGCCTGAGTTTAGCTGGTCCCTCACTTCCGGCACCGCACCCTCGTTCCGCAAATCATATTTCTGCGGCAACTCTGCCATTGGCATGATGGCATTTTGTGCACTAGGTAGCACTTCAAACATGGCGGGCGGAATCATCTCTTGTCTCTCGCTCTCGTCTAACTCCAAATATGCTTCATAATCGGGATTGAGCGGCGCTACTTCCAGCTGCAAATCATTTGTTTCTTCCGCTACCACCCCGGCACTGCCTATGAAAATGAAACAAGCAGCGAGGCAGATTGAAAGCACTTTTTTCATATCTGTTACCCTCTCTTTCCTTTCTATGTAGCCGTATTTTCTCCCCCCACACAAAAATACTATCGTACTATTTTTAAACTACTGCCATTATTTTTTTTATCTACCACAATCCCACAATGAATATTTTCCTTTAGCAACGATACGTGGGAAATCACCCCTACAATTCCTCCTGCATGGCGAATTTGCGACAATATATGCAGTGCATCTGCAATAGAAGATTCATCCAGTGTTCCAAACCCTTCGTCAATAAACATCGCTTGCAGCCGTATTCCACCGCACCCGGTCTGAACAACCGCTGAAAGCCCTAAGGATAGGGATAGGGATACTAAAAACTTTTCTCCGCCTGACAAGCTAGACACACTTCTCCGCATCCCTGTTAACTGGTCAAATACTTCCAGTTCCAGTCCTGCCTTTCGGCTGCGACCACTTTTTTCCATTGTCCGAAGCAGCTGGTATCTCCCATCGTGTACCCGTTCCAGCATTTTATTTGCTTCTACCGTAATAGAGGCTAGCATCACTCCTAACACATAACGCTGTAAGCTCACACCAGTGTCTCCACGCAGCATATGGGCAAATTGTTGATCCTGCTGCCATTGCACATTTTTTTTCTTCAACCAAACTTCTTGTCTCTGTAATTTCTGCAAACTAGTCTCCATTCGCTGCAGCATTTCCTGTTGCACAGATGCGTCCTGCACGCAGGCAAGATGCTGATTGTGCAGGCTCTGTACCTCTTTGTCCAGCGCTGCTATATCCGGCCTGGATACACCAACCAGTTTTTTTTGATAATCCTCTATTGCCTGTTTGCATGACTGGCAAGTAAGTTGATAACGCTGATGCTCCTGTTCCCACTGTGAAACAGCCGCTTCATCTGCCGCTTCTTGCCGCAAGGATTCCTGCCAGGTTAGCTGCAATTTTTCACACAAATGATAAAAGGCCGTCTTTCCATCTGCCTCTTGTTGCTTTGCCCTTGTCCATTCCTGCTGCAATATAAGAACCGATGCGGTTCCAGCCTCTATCTTCATGCGGCATTCTTCCATCTTTTTCTGTGCTTGCTGCCACCGTTGCTCCCACAGTTCCACGAACTGTTGCTGCTGCGCAATGCTTGTTTGCAAACTATCCCAATCGGGCAAAGCTCCGTCCACTTCTGCAGAAATTTGCAAATAGTGCTGCTGCGCGGCTTGTTGTTGCTGCGCCTGTAGATAGTCATTCTGCAAGCCTTTTGTTTGCTCAAGGCACAGCCTTAGCCGCTCATCGCAGGAGTGCTGCGCCGCCTCATACTGAGGCCATTTTGCTTGTTGCTCCAATGCCGCCTGCAGCCGATCTTTCCATTTGATAAATTCCTGTTCATCAAACGCTGCTGCCGGCTGCTGCTGTCTTTGCTGACGCAGCTGTTCCCGTCTTGACACCAGACTCATCCATTCTTGCTTTGCCTGCAATGCGCTTTCCTTCATTTTGGAAGCTTGACGCTGCAATTTCTCTGTTTCTTGCTTTGCTGGCACATCTTTTTCCGAAGCGGGTTCCGGATGATGAATGCTGCCGCAAACAGGGCATGGTTTCCCCTCTTGCAACTGTTTTGTCAGCAGTTGTGCCATTCCATTTAGTTGCGAATCAAACGCCTCCTGATACTGGTTTTGGAGCAAAGCTGCGGTTTGCTCCTTCTGCTGCCAAATTTGTTTCGCCTGTTGTTCTTTTGTCTCAGTATCATTTTCTTCTTTCAACAACTGTTCCGCCCTCATTTGCAGCTCCTTCTGCTGCTCCAGCTCTGCCAGCTGTTGACGGTATTCTGGTATTTTCGCGGTATATGCTAACATCACCACCTGCTGGGCTTGCAATACGCGCTCTTTTTCCTGCTGAAGCCGCTGTTGCCGAATTTGGCTTTTCTCCAGCAATTTTTTTAACTGAGTAAACCGCGCTGCTGCTACTTCATTTTTCTGCTGTGCCTCCCGCAGCTGCTGATATTGCTTTCTTATTCTTTCATTATGTGCCAGCGTTGCTTTTGTCATTTCGTATGTAGCACGCTGCTCCTCTAGCCGCTTTATTTGATTTTGCAGCTCATCTGCTTCCTTCTGGTACTGCGCCAGCTGTTCTTGTTGGTTCCATTCCCGCTCCTGTAAACGCGCTGCGCTTTTCTTTTCCTGTATCCAACGCTCATAAAGTGGTAGAACCTGCCCCACTTTTCTCGCCTGTTCAATTTTACTGGCTAGCTGTGCCATCTCTTCTTTCCGCAAAGACAATTTCTTCCACTGTGCTTGTTTTTCCTGGAGC
>CALLNG010000469.1 GCA_938005345.1 uncultured Clostridia bacterium | reverse complement strand
AGATAGAGGCCGTTCGTGGCAAAGGATATCGGCTCAAAAATGAAAAGAGTGCAGATTTGTCCCGCGTGTTAATTGAACGATATTTGCAACGGTCTATGTGGAACCATTTAGTAATGTTGGACCAGGTAGATTCTACAAATACGCAGATAAAACGCATGTTAGAAAATGGAGCAACAGAAGGGACAGTGGTGATTGCGCTGCAGCAGACGCAGGGGCGCGGCAGAAGAGGCAGAACATGGGCATCAAATCTGGGAGGAATCTATCTTTCTTTTTTATTTCAGCCGCAACCTGCAATATCACTGGAACAAGTTCCGGTAATGAGTTTGGCTGTTGCTATGGCGGCATATAAGGCGATTGCAAAGGAAATGGACATTCATACGGGAATTAAATGGCCAAACGATGTTGTCTACCAGGGACGCAAGATATGCGGCATTTTGTCGGAACTATGCGGAACTATTGATACTGGGATTTATTGTGTTGCGGGGATCGGTATAAATGTAGAAAAGTCGGCTACACCGGGGGAATTGAAGCACCGGGCGATATCTTTAGAAGAAATACTTGGAAACATTCCGGATAAAAATCGGCTGGCAGCGCGTCTGCTGCAAGAAATGGAATGGGAATACCGCCATTTAGATTCCTGTGTGCAGCGATATGCCAAAGTTTGCATTACCATTGGCAAGGAAGTTGGCGTTCTAGGAGGCGTACAAGAGTTTCGCGGAACAGCAGTTGGGGTTGCTCCAAATGGCGGTCTAGTCGTTAAACGTCAAGACGGGACAGAGACGGTGGTTTGTTCCGGAGAAGTTTCTGTTCGCGGTATTTATGGATATGTATGATTTAAGGAAAGAAAAGAGGGATACTATGTTATTGGTGATTGATGCGGGTAATACCAATATTGTTTTTGGTGTATATGATGGAGAACACTTAGTTGCAACTTGGAGAATGGCGACACAGCAAAACAAAACGGCAGATGAATTTGGGCTTTTTCTATTGGAACTCATGCGGCATTGGGGCATGGAAAAAGAACAGATTACAGATGTCATAATTGCTTCAGTAGTACCAAGTATCATGTATCCGTTGGAACATTGCATGCGGAAATATTTAGGGAAAAATGCCCTAGTAGTGACAAATGAAATGGACTTGGGAATTACTATACAGATGGATCAACCACAGGAAGTTGGTGCGGATCGGCTGGTGAATGCAGCTGTTGCTTATGCGCTATACGGAGGCCCCATCATTATTATTGATTTTGGCACGGCTACGACATTTTGTGCCGTGACAAAAGAAGGAGCTTATATTGGCGGCGCCATATGTCCGGGCGTCAAAGTTTCTGTCAACGCCCTCTATCAAAATGCAGCAAAACTACCACTCATTGAACTGGTACAGCCGGGAAAAGTGATTGGCAGCAATACAGTGGAGGCAATGCAATCGGGGGTTATTTTGGGTTATACAGGACAAGTTGAATATTTAACGCGGCGCTTTAAAGAAGAAATTGGAGATGCAAAAGTGATTGCAACCGGAGGATTGGCCCGGATGATAGCATCCGATACGGATACTATTGATGTAGTAGACCCACAATTAACACTGAAGGGACTGCACATGCTTTATCACAAAAATAAACCAAAAGGGGGCGCACTGGATGATTGATACAATGAAACAGCTCGCCGGAGAAATTTTTGATGAGGCTGTATCAATCCGGCGGCAGCTACACCAAATACCAGAACTCGCCTTTCAAGAGCACCAGACAGCGGCACTTATCAAACAAAAATTAGACTCTTGGCAGATACCTTATCAAGAAGGTATTGCAGGTACTGGTATTATGGCATACCTTGAAAATGGGAAGGGATCATGTGTTGCGATGCGCGCGGATATGGACGCACTTCCGGTCCAGGAGGAGGTAAAAAGCGCCTTTCAGTCAAAACATGCAGGTCAAATGCATGCATGCGGACATGATGCCCATATGGCGATTGTACTTGGAACAGCG
>CALLNG010000468.1 GCA_938005345.1 uncultured Clostridia bacterium | reverse complement strand
CCCTCGCTCCATACTAACGTATGGATAATTTTAAGCTCGAACAAAATACAAACCTCCGGGCTTTGCGGGTGCTCCTTTTATAGTATATGCTTGTATTTGAAATTGTATCCTATTATTTTTCATTTTGTAATACGGTAATTGTCGCTGTTAACCAAATACAAGGCCCCGCTTATCCCCTCCGCCTGCATTCTATCCTCCAACTTTATCGCCCGTATATAGTATACTATATTTTTATGTAAATTGCAAATGCAATTTACACCAATTTTGACCGCATCCTAATCCAAAAACTGAACCACATCACAAATCTTACCTCCTTTCAAATATAGTCTTGGCACCCGTTTGCCAATCATGCAAAAAAGCTCATAAGAAATAGAACCCATGTGTTTTGCTAGCTGTTCAGCGCTGATAGATAAACCGCTTTGCTTTCCAATGATGACCACTTCATCTTCCACCTGGATATTATTACCATTTGAAATTCGTATCATACATTGGTCCATACAAATTCGTCCCACGATCGGTGCGTATTCGCCCCCTGCAATCATCTGCGCCTTTCCAGAAAGAATGCGCGGATATCCATCCGCATAACCAATAGGAACGGTTGCGATTGTCTCTTTTTGTTCTGCCCGGTATGTCGCGCCGTAACTAACCATGCTACCTTTTTCCAATTCCGCTACACGGGTTACATGCGCCTTAACGCTCATCACCGGGCGCAGGGAAAATCCTTCCCGGCGCACATCTTCAGACGGATAAGATCCATATAAAATGATACCTGGCCGTACCATATCTAAATGCATTTCCGGATGCAAAATGGTTGCCGCACTATTACAAATATGCCGTAGCCGCGGACGGATTCCCCGTTGCTCCAGCTGCCCGCAAAAAGTCATAAACCGTTCAAATTGTTGCTGGGTATAAGGATTTTCTGGTTCATCTGAACAGGCAAAATGGCTGAATATTCCTTCCATCTCAATATGTGGCAACGCGGCAATTTTCACTGCTTCCTCTAGCGCCTCGGGTCTTCCCGCTAGGAGCCCGACCCGGTTCATCCCGGTATCCACTTTCAAATGTATTTTTGCACATTTTCCTGCTTGCTTTGCTGCATTGTCTAGCGCCAGCGCATTTTCATAGGAGTACACCGTTGTTGTCACATCATATTGTACCGCCTCTGGCATATCTTCCTTCTCCGTATATCCTAAAACCAAAATAGGCGCTGAAATACCATGGCGGCGCAGTTGCCATGCCTCATCCATGCAAGCAACTCCCAAATACGCCGCACCGCATTCCAGCGCAGTTTTCGCCATATTAATGCAACCGTGCCCATAACCATCCGCTTTTACAGTCGCCAAAATATTGGCCTTTGTAATGGAGCGTATTTGCTTCATATTATATGCGGCGGCATCTAAATCAATTTCCGCCCAGGTTCTATGCCCTTTTGTTCTCTTTTGTATCTCCATTTTCCCTACTCCTTGATTTCAAACAAATTCTCGTCTATCGTAATATTGGGGTTAAAGGATTGGTACACTACCGTCATATAAACCTCTCCGTCTTTTCCCAAAATATCCAGTTGTATCGGGTTGAGCGTTTTGCTGCTCACTTTAAGCCGCATACTGTTGCGGTATGGATTGGAAAGTCCAGTTTCCGTTTCCAAAACGATCATTTCTCCTTCTGCCGTATTGCTCACATGAATGGACGTACTTTCAGACTGGTAGTACAGGGCAAAAAAAGTATTGAGAAATAAAACATTGGATTCCTCATTTTTCAACTGTGATAACGTTAAATTACCGCCACTCTCCGGCTGCAAAATTTGTGCCTGGTCTCCATTGATAACAGTCTGTACACCCGCCACAGCCGGCGGCGAAATCACCTCACTGCGCATTTTGTCCGGTTCCAGATATGACTGTTTTGCGACATATACATTTTCCGAGTGATTGGAAAATGATGTGATTTCCACTTCTGCTTCATAAGAGGATAAGTTGTTGTACGCCTGATATAGGCGCTCATACACATCATAGCTTATCTTCATGTTTGAACATCCGCTGAAAGCCAGCATTGTCATAAGTAACGATACACATACTGCTTTTCGCATCAAATTCCAGCAATCCTTTCCCACTTACAGGCAACCGGAAATATGTCGAATTATATCCGACGGCGTCATAGAATAAATCCCTAACTCCTCTGCTGCACGATCCCCCGCCAAGCCATGCAAAAAGGTTCCAACCGCAGCACTGTGCGCTACGCCGCGTGCCTCCAATGCCGCGATTATACCTGCCAGCACATCGCCACTGCCCCCCGTCGCCATACCGGGATTGCCTGTCGGATTGACAAATGCAGTTCCATCTGGTTGTGCAATGACTGTTTTGGCTCCCTTGAGCACGACTGTCACATCATACTGCCCAGCGAACTGCCGCGCTAGTGCAAGGCGGTCTT
>CALLNG010000467.1 GCA_938005345.1 uncultured Clostridia bacterium | reverse complement strand
GGCTTGATGGCGGCATACCCCGCGGCTTTTCCTCCCACTTCCATTAAATAGTAGCAATAACCTTCGCCAATTTGCTGGGCCATCGCTTCTGCAGACTGAAATTTATCCAGCATGTACTCCACCTGCTCCCGGCCCAATATCGGCGTATAGTGCTCCCGCCAAATTTCTGCGGCCAGCACCGCAACCCGCTGTGTCTGGTCCTGCTGTACAGGTACAATATTGAGTTCTTCCATGATAAAACCTCCTTCTAGGATTTCTTTTGTTCTTCCATTGCTTTTTGCAAAGCCAGCTCAAAGGCGCTCACTTCCTGTTGCTGCTGGTTTTGCTGTTTCAAATATTGTTTCACAAACTGTTTGGATGCGCCGCCTGTGCTGGCCTTGTTTTTTTCGTGGAATCGGTCCACTTTTTCGCGGAACCCGCAGGCACACACATAGGTCCGTTTATCCTCAGAACCATATATTTCCATGCGCTTGTGGCAATTGGGGCAGCGGACGTTGGACTGAAAACTAACATGTTGCCGGTAGCCGCAGTCCCGATCCTGGCATACCAGCATTTTGCCGCGTTTCCCGTTGACTTTCAACATCATTTTGCCGCATTGCGGACAAGGCGTGCGCGACAGGTTGTCATGCACATAGGTATTGGTACTGCTGGCTACCGTGGCAACCAGCGTTTTGGCATAGCGCCTCATTTCCTGAATAAACGTCTCTTTTTTGGTCTTGCCTTTGCTGATGCCATCGAGTTGCTGCTCCCATTTGGCGGTGAGCAGCGGTTCCTTCAAATCCTGCGGCACCAGGGATACCAGCTGCATACCTTTGGAGGTGGGCACTAGTTCCTTGCCGCGTTTTTCCATGTAAAACGATGAAAATAGCTTTTCAATGATATCTGCGCGCGTAGCAGGCGTTCCGAGTCCACCGCCGATGTATTCCTTCATGGATTTGTCGGCAATAAAACGGGAAGGGTTTTCCATGGCGGACAGCAGCGTCGCCTCTGTATACCGAGCGGGCGGTTTGGTCTTGCCCTCTTTGAGCTGCACATTGGCGCAGCGAAACGCCGCGCCGCGCGCTAGCTCCGGCAGCGTCTGCTCCTCTTCCAGTTCCGCTGCTTCCTCTTCATCGTGTGCCTGCCCCACCTGTTTCCAGCCTAACTGCACTACTTTGCGTCCGGAAGCGCGGAACCGCTCTCCGCCGCATTCCAGTTCCGCCTGGATTTGCAGATAGGTATGGGGTGGATAAAAGCACGTCAAAAACCGCTGCACCACCAGCGAATAGATACGCAGTTCTTCAGTGGAAAGCGCGGACAGATCCACCGCCTCCTCCGTCGGAATGATCGCGTGGTGGTCGCTGACCTTGCCATTGTTGACACAGGCTTTGGCAATGGTCTTGCGCCCGCGGACAATGTCACTGACAATGGGACGGAAATTGCCTACGCGCACCGCTTCCAGCCGGTCGCGCAGCGTCGGGACAATGTCCTCCGTCAGATAGCGGGAGTCGGTACGCGGATAGGTCAGCGCTTTGTGGTGCTCGTAAAGCCGCTGCATGATGTTGAGCGTCTGTTTGGCGGAATAGCCGTATTGGCGATTTGCGTCCCGCTGCAGTTCTGTTAGGTCATAAAGCATGGGCACTGGTACCGTTTTGGTTGCCGTTTTGACCTCCGTCACTGTAAAGGTGTTCCCTTCGATGCGCCGGGCAATGTCTTGCGCTTTTTGCCGGTCAAAGAGATGCGTCTGTCCATTCCGGTCCTGCCAGGTGGCAAATAACTTGCCTAAATCGGCACGCAGTGTTAGATACGGCTTGGGAACAAACTGCCGGATTTCGTTTTCCCGCGCTACCAGCAGTGCCAGCGTGGGCGTCTGGACGCGTCCCGCGGAGAGCTGCGCGTTGTATTTGCAGGTTAACGCGCGGGTGACATTGAGCCCCACCAGCCAGTCCGCCTCCGCACGCGCCTGGGCGGACTGGTACAGATTTACATAGTCGCGCCCGTCGCGGAGGTGTGCAAACCCTTGATGGATGGCCTTGTCTGTCTGAGAGGAAATCCAAAGCCGTTTGATGGGGCCGCGGTATCCCGCTTTGTCTAAAATCCAGCGGGCGACCAGTTCTCCTTCCCTTCCCGCGTCCGTTGCGATGACCAATGCGCTGACACGTTTGTCATGCAACAGCCGTTTGACGACACCGTATTGTTTTGCCGTGGCGGGGATAACCTCCAGCTGCATGCGTTCTGGCAGCATGGGCAGCGTCTCCATGCTCCACGTCTGATACCGCTTGTCGTATGCTTCCGGCTGGGCGAGTTCCACCAGATGGCCCAATGCCCAGGTTACAATATACTGAGGGCCTTCTAAATATCCGTTTGCCTTTTGGCGGCAGCCCAGCACGCGTGCCAAGTCCCGGCCCACCGATGGCTTTTCCGCCAGTACCAATGTTTTTCCCATGTTCGGTTTCTCCTTTTTTCATGAAAAAGATAAAAAATGCAGAATGCCTAGGCTTTCTGCATTTTGCTGTTTGTTAGGCTAATTCGTCCGGGCGGGTATCCCGTTTGCCAAATTCATAGAGCAATGCTTGCACAATGCGGCGGGAAGCCTGCCCGTCGCCGTATGGGTTGACGGCTTTGCTCATTTTTTGGTAAGCGGCATCATCGCGCAGCAGTTCACAGGCCATCTGGTAAATGGCCTCTTGTTCAACGCCTGCCAACTTAACTGTGCCAGCAGCCACTGCTTCCGGACGTTCTGTTTCTGTGCGCAGCACCAAAACCGGTTTTCCCAGGGAAGGTGCTTCTTCCTGCAATCCGCCTGAATCCGTCATGACCATGTAGCAACGTTTCATCAAGTTATGTAGTTCGTCTACATCCAGCGGGTCAATCAGGTGAATACGGTCATGTCCGCCAAGCATTTGAAACACTGTATCGCGCACAGCGGGGTTCAAATGGACCGGATACACAATTTGAGCATTTGCATTATCCTCCACAATGCGCCGCAGCGCGCTGCAAATTTGCTCCAGGGGTTTGCCCAGGTTTTCACGGCGGTGTGCTGTAACCAAAATGATTTGGCTACCTGCAAAGTCAATTTGATTGAGCAATTCATTGCGGAACACATACTGGTCTTTGGCCGTATAATGAATGGCGTCAATAACGGTGTTTCCTGTGACATAAATACCGTCCATAATGCCTTCCCGGCGCAGGTTTTCCCGGTTTTTTACTGTAGGTGCAAAATGAAAATCAGCAATCGCACCGGTAAGTTTGCGGTTCATTTCTTCCGGGAAGGGGGAATATTTATCGTACGTACGCAGGCCTGCTTCCACGTGGCCTACCTTCACTTGATTGTAAAAGGACGCGAGGCTTCCCGCCAGTGTGGTGGTGGTGTCTCCGTGAACCAAAACCACATCCGGTTCACAGTCTGCTACTACGTCGTATATGCCACCCAGTGCCAGCGTTGTAATGCCGGCCAGGGTCTGGCGTTCTTTCATGATATTGAGGTCATAGTCTGCCGTAATTTGAAACATATCCATCACCATATCCAGCATTTGACGGTGCTGGGCCGTGACACACACAACGCTTTCGATTTCCGGCGCCTTTTGCAGTTCCAACACCAACGGCGCCATTTTAATGGCTTCCGGCCGCGTTCCAAAAACAGTCATCACTTTTAATTTACTCATGTTGCTTCTCCTTTTTCTCCGGCTGTGCCGTTTCTGTGCTGCGGTCTCCCGCTTGCGCTGTTTTGACAGCCGCCAATGGTGGCTGCGTATGTTGGGATGGCGCTTGCTGGCCCCCTTGTTTTACCTGTGCGGCCGCATCAATTTCCTGGGTGTCATCTGTCTTTTTTTCATCCGTTGCCAGGGGCGGTTCTTTTGTTGACGCTTCGTCCTCCTGGTTCGCATTGGGTTTGCGGGAAAAATAGAATCCCACGCCCATAAACAGCGCTACAGATACCAGTAGGAAAATCCCTTGTACCATGGTGCCGCTGGTGGACATAATAATCGCGCTTAGACCCAAAAGCGAGGTAATGGAATATAAAATGGCAACCGTCTGCTTTTGGCTAAAGCCCATGTCAATCAGCCGGTGGTGCAAATGCCCCCGGTCCGCACCCATGATGGGACGGTGGTGAATGATGCGGCGGATAATCGCAAACGCCGTATCAAAAATGGGCAGGCCCAAAATCAAAAACGGTGCAACAAAGGTAATCAGTGCATAACCCTTAAACAGCCCATAAATGGACATAGTGGCAAGAATATAGCCCAAAAATGTGGAACCGGTATCGCCCATAAAGATTTTAGCAGGGTTGACATTAAACGGCAGAAATCCGAGGCAGCTTCCCACCAGAGCGGCGGCCAGCACGGCGATGAGGGAATTGCTGTTGATGACGGCAATAAACAAAATGGACATAGACGCAATCGAGGAAACGCCTGCCGCTAGCCCATCCAGCCCGTCAATCAAATTTACTGCGTTGGTAATGGCAATAATCCAAATGACGGAAATCACCGCGCCCACAATAGGGTTGAGATGCAGCATGCCAGAGGGGTCGATAAATTTTGGGACGGAAAAAAACGCAATGCTCACGCCGCTTAAAACCGGAATAATAGCGGCAACGATTTGCACTGCCAGTTTTAGCTTTGCCCCAAGTGGATGAATATCGTCAATCACGCCAAGGCCGCCCAAAATTAAACAGCCAATCATAATGCCGCGGATTTCCGGCGTAATGCTGGTAAAACACAAAATACTGACAAAAAAACCGTAAATCATGGCAAGTCCGCCGAGCCGCGGAATGGGTTTTTTGTGCATGCGCCGGTTGTCCTTTGGCACATCTACCGCGCCGATTTTTTCCGCAATCATTTTGACAATGGGCACGGCGATAAATGTCACCAAAAAAGAGACGGCCAATGTCAGCAGAATCCATTTATAGTCTACATTCATAGTAGTCACCTCAAACAGTTATCCTTTCGGGATAAACCCGACTTTTTTGTATACTTTGCGCAGCGTTTTCTGCGCCACAGCGGAGGCCGTCTGCGCGCTTTGGGTGTAAATCTGCTGCAAGTAATCCTTGTTGGCCATATAGTCCTGGAAACGGTCCTGAATTGGCTTGAGGTGCGAAACGACCGCCTCGCCGACTGCCAATTTGAAATCGCCGTAACCTTTTCCGTCAAATTCCCGTTCCGCTTCCGGCACGGTTTTACCTGTCACCACGCTGTAGATGGTAAGCAGGTTGTTGATACCGTCCTTGCCTTCCCGGAACACGATTTCCGATTCGCTGTCCGTGACCGCACGTTTGAATTTGCGGATGATAGTATCCGGCGTGTCCAGCAGCGAAATAAACGCGTTTTCGTTGGAATCTGATTTGGACATTTTCGCACTGGGATTTTGCAAACTCATAATTTTCGCACCCATTTCAGGCACGTAACCGCGCGGAATGGTAAAAGTATCGCTCAACGCGTGGTTAAACCGCTGCGCAATGTCGCAGCAAATTTCTAGGTGTTGCGTCTGGTCTTTGCCGACCGGTACCAGGTCTGCCTGGTAAAGCAAGATATCCGCCGCCATTAAGACTGGATAGGTGAACAGGCCTGCGTTGATATTATTCGCGTTTTTGGCGGATTTATCCTTAAACTGGGTCATGCGGCTTAGTTCGCCCATTTGCGTGTAGCAGTCCAGCACCCAGGCGAGCTGCGTGTGCTCCGGCACATGGGATTGGAAAAACAGCAAACTTTTTTCTGTATCCACACCGCAGGCAAGCAGCAGCGCCATCAGTTCCAGGGACCGTTTGCGTAGGTCTGCCGGAACCTGGCGCACCGTGATGGTGTGCAAATCCGCCAGCATATAGAAACACTCAAATTCGTCTTGCAACGCAACCCAGTTGCGAATCGCACCGATGTAGTTGCCCAGCGTGATGATGCCGGACGGTTGAATACCGCTTAAAATTCTAGGTTTTTTCTCCATAAATCAGGATTCAGCTCCTTATTTGTTATTTCAAATAGTCCCGGATGACGTCGGACATGGTTTGAACCGCAAATTCAATTTTGTCCTCCGGCGCCATGGAGTAATTTAGGCGCATGAAACGCGTGGGCGTGTCAATGTCCACCATACATGTGTTGCCCGGAACAAACGCGACTTTGCGCTCAACACAGCGTACTAGCAATTCGTTGGTGTTGGTTCCTTCCGGCAACGTGCCCCAGAGGAACAGACCGCCTTCCGGGCGGGTAAACGTGCAGCCTTCCGGGAAATAACGGTCCAGCGCATCCAGCATGATTTGGCATTTGTGGCCGTACAGCTTGCACAAGCGCGCAATGTGGGCGTCCATGTCATAGCGTTTCATAAATTCCGCCGCCATCATTTGATTGAGCAGCGCGGTGTGCACATCATTGACTTGTTTGACGACAACAATGCGGTCAATGATGTCGCGCTGCGCGCTTACCCAGCCAATGCGCAGGCCGGGTGACAGGATTTTGGAAAAGGTGCCGCAGTAAATGACACGGCCCTCTGTGTCCAGCGATTTGATATTGGGTACGGGCGTGCCCGCGAAACGCAGGTCGCCATAGGGGTTGTCCTCCAAAATATAAACGTCGTATTGATTGGCCAGTTCCACCAGGCGGCGGCGGTTTTCCAGGCTCATGGTGATGCCAGTTGGATTTTGGAACGTTGGAATGGTATAAATCAGCTTGATGTTTTCCGTTTTAAGCAGGTGTTCCACTTGGTTCAAATCCATGCCATCCTCCAACACCGGCACGTCAAACAGCTTTGCACGGTAGGAACGCGCAGAATTGAGCGTGCCGACAAAAGAAGGCCGCTCCACAATCATACCTTCGCCATCGTTAACCAACGTTTTAAAGGTTAAATCAATAGCCTGCTGCGCCCCGGTGGTGATAATAGTATCATCGTTTTCCGTCAAACGGTTGGCCTCGCGGGTGCGTTCCACCACCATGTCGCGCAGCGGCTGGTATCCTTCCGTCACGCCGTATTGTAGCGCTAGGTTCCCATGCTCCCGCAAAATTTCTTCCGAAATTTTCGCCAGCTCTTCGCTGGGAAATGATTCCGGCGCCGGCGAACCGCCCGCCAGGGAAATAATGTCGCTTTGCCCCATCAGCTTAAACATTTCACGGATAGCAGAGGCTTTTAAGTCGACAACTCTATCTGCAAATTGCTGTGTTTGTTTCATACGTTCAGCTCCTCTTTTACACATGCTTGGAAACTGTTTCCAGTTCCAACAGAATCATTACCCTATATTTTAACAAAAATTGCGCGAAAAAGCAATGTTTTTTTTCAGATTGCAAATTTTTTGCCTTGCCGGTTCATATAGATAACGGTAGGAAGCGCCTATGCGCGCCGCGCAGCATGGGCGGCACGGAAGGAGGAAGGACTATGATGAAGAAAAAAATATGCGCTGGTATTTTACTTGCTGCCTGCCTGCTGTGCACCAGCGTATGGAGCAGCAGCCTATATGAAGTGGCGGTAAATTGCAGCCATAAATATACATTTGACAAGGTGGAAACGGAAACAGATGCAGCGGAATTTTTGCAGCAGTTTGGCTGGGAGGTGGATATTCCTGCCATTGAAGCGGAAACCTTTACATTGCCGCCCACGTTTGACACAGTGTACAACCGCTATAACAAAATGCAAAGCAGCATTGGGCTGGATTTGACGCCATACATGGGAAAGACGGTGGAACGGCGGACCTATACCGTGCGCAACCATCCCAAATCCGGCACGGAACACGTCCGCGCCAATTTGTTTCTCTACGAAAATACCGTGATTGCAGGGGATATCATGAGCGTAAAATTGGATGGGTTCATGCATTCGCTAGCGGGAGAGGACTATCCGTATTGACAAAAACCGGGCTTTTTTGACGAAAAAAGAACAGATCCGGTGCCGGGATTCTTTGATTTTTCTGTTGTGTTTTTGGAAATCTTATGGTATAATAAACACAACATAGGAAGGATGGAGAATCCTGCCAGGGCCTAGTAGGGCGGCAGCCTGTACAAAGGCAGCAGACAAAACCGGAGGATAAACCATATGGAACGGCTAGATAAAATTTTGGCGGGCGGTGGTTTGGGTTCGCGCAAAGAAATTAAACAGCTTTTGCGCGGCGGCGGCGTTTTGGTCGACGGCCAGGAAGTGCGCGACCCATCGCTGCATATTGACCCGCACAAAGCGGCAATCACGGTGTTTGGAAAGCCGTTTTGCTATCAGAAATATGTCTATTTGATGATGAACAAACCTGCCGGCGTGGTGTCCGCCACAGAGGATAACCGCTTTCCAACGGTGTTGGACTTGGTGCCGGAACAGTGGCTGCATGTTCAGCCGCTCCCAGTGGGGCGGTTGGACCGGGACACGGAGGGCCTGCTGCTGCTGACCAACGACGGGCAGACGGCGCACCTGCTGCTGTCGCCGCGCCGCCACGTCCCCAAAACTTATTTCGCGCGGCTGGAACAAGCGGCGGAGAAAGCGGACGTACAAGCGATGAAACACGGCGTGACGCTGGAGGACGGATACCGGACACTGCCCGCGGAACTGCAAATTGACGCACAGGACCCGCGGCAAATTTGGCTTACTATTTATGAGGGAAAATTTCATCAGGTAAAACGCATGTTTGAAGCGGTGGGCAACCGGGTATGCTATCTAAAACGGGTGCAGTTCGGCCCAGTGCCGCTGGATGAAACGCTGGAAGCGGGCGCATGCCGGGAACTGACAGCGGAGGAAAAAAAACAGTTGGGAATTGAGGAACAGACATGATTGCTTTGATTCTGGCCGGCAGCGCTCTGCTGCTTGGTATGATGGCTTGCTGGAAATACCGGGACAAGCTGTTTGCAGATAACGGAACGGTTCAAATTGGGATTGTACTGGCTGTGGCTTTGGTGGTGCGGCTGGTGTTGGCGGCATCGGTGCGTGGGTACAGTGTGGATATGAACTGCTTCACCGCATGGGGAGACATGGCGTATACTCAGGGCATTCCACATATGTATGCCTATGCTGCGCAAAACGATATTTTCCTGGACTATCCACCTGGTTATATGTTCATTTTGTATGTTATTGGGCTGCTGAGAAACGTGCTGCCCCTTTCGCCGGAGAGCGGTGCCTGCTGGGTGCTGGTAAAACTGCCGCCAACGTTGTTTGATTTGGGTACCGCCTTTTTGATTTGGCGTTTGCTTTGTAAAAAAGGAAACGAGACCGCTGGGCTGGCTGCTGCGGCAATTTACGCCTTTCATCCCGCTTTTTTGGTTACAACGTCCCTGTGGGGGCAGGTGGACGGCGTGTTTGTATTTTTCCTGCTGCTGGCATTTATTTGGCTGTCAGAAAAGCGGCACATTGCCTCTACAATAGCGTATGCCGTGGCATTGCTGGTGAAACCGCAGGCGCTGGTCTTTTTCCCGGTTTATTTGTGGTATATTATTGACCTGTTTGTGAGAAAAGAAAAAGGTGCGCTGTTGCTCACACTCAAATGTGTGGGCGTAGGGGTGCTGGTGTTTGCGGCGGGCGTTTTGCCCTTTTCCGCGGGACAGCAGTGGAACTGGATTTTCAACTTGTAT
>CALLNG010000466.1 GCA_938005345.1 uncultured Clostridia bacterium | reverse complement strand
TCGAAGTGGTCATAACGGGGCTGACTCGAAATCAGTTTGCGGGCAACCGCACGTGGGTTCGAATCCCACCCCGTCCGCCAGCGCCTTGAAACATTTGTGTTTCAAGGCGTTTTTTAATTGCTTTTTTATATAAAAATAAAAAATATCTATTGACAAAATTTGCTTAATAGTATATAATACTAATAAGTAAAAGATACTAAATAGGAGAATATATGGTAATGAAACGCAAAACAATTCAGCAAACGTTAGTTTTTGAAGCGGTAAACCAGTTAAAGAGTCATGTCACTGCAGATGAAGTCTACGATGCAGTCAAAAAAGAACATCCCAGTATCAGCAGAGGGACAGTCTACCGCAATCTGAACCAGTTGTCTGAAAATGGAGCAATTCAAAAGGTAGAAGTTTTAGGAGGTGCAGACCGTTTTGATTTCCAATGCCATAAACATCATCATGCAAGATGTTTAAAATGCGGCAAAATCTTTGACGTAGACATGGAGTATATTGATGGCTTGGAAAACAACATTAGAGATACTCGTGGGTTTGAATTCAGCGGTTATGATATTATGTTTAAGGGCCTTTGTCCAAAATGTGCGAAATAAACCATATTTATCAATTAATTAGGTGTATGCGGACACAAAAAATCCGTAAATAAAATACAAAAAGGAGAATTACTATGAGAAGCATTACAACACTAGACCTACAATATGCACACAGATTTTACGGTTTTAAAGGGGAAGCGCAGTACTTACACGGACATACAGGAGTTTTAACAATTGAAGTGGAAGATTCTGTTGAACCAGGCGTTAACATGGTTTTTCCTTGCAATGAAATTCAAAAAACCGCATGGGCAGTTCTTAAAAACTTTGACCATGCACTGGTTTTAAGAGAAGATGACCCTCTGCTGCCTGCCATTCTCGACATTTATGAAAAGCAGGGCATTAAAAATGGTGCGCCAAATAACCAGATGAAAGGCCCCGCTTTTAAGACAGAGCTTGCAACCGCATATCCGGACTGTCGGTTGGTGGTTACGAAAGAAACTATGACGGTTGAGGGCATGATAAAAATGGTTTATGATCTGCTAAAGGATAAACTGAATATCGCCAAAATTACATTTACCAGCGGTGTAAACGCGGCTTCGGCAGAATTTGAAACAAAGAACAAAATAGACCGCTGTCCGTTGTGTGGCATTGCTTTAAACGAAAACGGAGTTTGCCCCAAGTGCGGCTATAAAAAATAGTATCTGATTTATGACGCTTTGGTGCCCAAAAATGGTGCCCGAATTTCTTGTGGCAATATAAAACGATACGGACAGATACAAGGGAATACCATAATATGCGAGGGCGAAAGCACTCGTTGCTTTCGCCCTCTTGGCTGCCATATAAGCAGGGGCAAATGCGCTTGTCAACAGTGGGCGAGATCCATTCATCTTGACTGTTGACAAGTGTGGATGGTTCTGCTACTTTCAAATAGTAAAGGAAAACGGTAGAATTGTTGCAGACAAAAACGAGCGTTTTTTACGGAAAGGGTCCCCCTTTCCTATGCTTGCTACGAAACTTTTCACATTCATTTTTGTCCTTTGAATCGAAAGGAAATGGAAATAGAGGATTGTATTGCTGATATACTATTTGCAAGTATGTGGTTTGAGAATACACAAAATTCGAAGTTGACGAAGAGGTAAAAGAAATGGAGATAAGAATTGCCACGGTTGATGATGCGGGTGCTATCAGAGAAATATATGCTCCTTATGTTATGAATACAGCAATATCCTTTGAATACGAAATTCCGGATATAGAAGAATTTCAGACAAGAATCAGTAATACACTGAAAGAATATCCTTATCTTGTTGCTTGGAAAAATAGTGAGATTGTAGGTTATGCTTATGCAAGCTCGTTTCACTCCAGAAAAGCATATAAACATTCAGCAGAATTATCTGTTTATATAAAACAAAATTGTAGAGGGCTTGGTATAGGTGGTAAGTTATATCGGGAGCTTGAAAAAATACTGATTCGTCAAAATGTATATACGGTTCATGCTTGTATTGCAAGCCCTGAAGGAAAAGATTTACATCTTACAGATGATAGCGAGAAATTCCATGCAAAAATGGGATTTGAAATTGTAGGAAGACATTATAAATGTGGATATAAATTTGGAAAGTGGTATAGTATCATCTGGATGGACAAGGTTATATCTGAAAGGTTAGATAATCCAGCTGCTTTTGTCCCATTTAGTCAATTAGAGTAAAACATTATCGCTTGAAATTTACAGCTTTCTCAGAAGAAGGACAAACAAAAAGAACGGGCGTAGCAACGGGTGTAGTGTCCACACACCCGTTTTGTCATGAACTCAGAGAATAGGTTTAGTTACGTAGTTAAATGGCAATAAAGCCATAAATATCAATATTCAAAGAATCCTTGATTTTAGGCACTTTCAAGCATTTTCTATAAACACGTACAAGGACTTATAAGACAATATTTGTCTATAAAATCAATAAAAAACAGTAACATAATGTTGCGCGCAAAAAAACACTCTTTTAAGAGTGTTTTTTTTGCATTTATTTTCAAATTGTTTTTATGAAATTTTGGAGCAAACTATGTATGGAGGTGCTTTTCAAATGCCGAGGAAAGACAATGTTTATAATGAATATGTAAGTTTTCAAAAAGATAATTTAGAAAACAAGGGAAAACTAAAAAGCCAGAATACAAGACACAATACGAAAAAAGAAGCACTTGGCCCGAACACGAGGAGGAATGTTTACTAATGGCAAAAAAGGGTATGAGAAGATATCAGCCGGGAGATATTCACGGCGGCAGAAATCATAACGAAGATGACAAGCCTAAAAATGACGTTCCGCCTGTTCCTGAAATTCAGGGCAAGGCAAAACACGGCAATAAAAAAGCAGGCCCCATGTAAAAAACATGCTGCACTCAAATAGAGTGCAGCATGTTTCATTTTACAGCCCCATTATTTCATCAACCGGAAGTGCAAGAACAAGAGCGCGGCTTTCTGTGTTAATTCCCGCAACCTCGGTTATTTGTTTCATTATTGCACTTTTGTTGCCGCTTTCGGTTAAAATTGCCAAGATATCTTTTTCGGGCTGAATGGTAAACCCGAAAATATTTTCCACATCCTCAAACCCTACGCGTCTTGCATGAAGCAGGGTTCCGCCGGTAGCTCCGGCGCTTTTGGCCGCGTCCATAACAATGTCCACATTGCCGCGATTTAAAATAGTTAAAATCAGTTCAAATTTTTTATCATTTTCCATAACTGTTTCCTCATTTTCCACTAAATTTTCCGGCTTGCAAAGAATTTGCGGAACCCGCGCGCTTACAGATGAAAGCGGAATTGTAAACACAATTCCTTTGCCTGGCTTATCCAACTGAAAATGATTGGTAATCCCTTTTAAAACAGAGGGGATTTTGCTTTTGGGTGCCATTGTGAGTACAACATCTTTTTCTGTTTCCTCTAGACCCAAATAGTCCAAAATTTCAGATGTGGCTGTTCCCATTCCGAGGCAGATGAAATCATAGTGGAGCTTATTCCGTTTGTAATAGTCCACCATTTTAGAACCCTCGCCGCGCCTTGTAATTGTTACAATCAATTTAATTCTGTCGGCATTTACATTCATGCGCCTGCCTCCTCGTCTATGGTGTAGTCGATAATTTCATCTGTGATAAATTCAATCTCATTCGGTTTGATGTCTGTTGCTGTTTTCACCTTTCTGTTATAAAGAAAACCCTGTTGTCGTCATTTGCCAATCGGTGAAGCATGTCTTATTAGTTGAGGGATGCGGTGCTCGCCGTGTATCCTCTTTTTCGGGAGTTTTCATGATAGGTTTCCTCGTACGCAAGATTTTCAGTAGTAAAAACGATCG
>CALLNG010000465.1 GCA_938005345.1 uncultured Clostridia bacterium | reverse complement strand
TTCAATATGATTTATTGATTATGTCATTATTGTATGGTTGTGTATCGGACAATCAATAAAAGGTACTACGGAGGTTATTATGATAGAAATAGTCGGTGTCCGGTTTAAACCGGTCGGCAAAATTTATTACTTTGCACCCCAACAGTTCCAGTTGTCTGTTGGCGATGGAGTAATTGTAGAAACAGCGCGCGGTATCGAATTTGGTAAAATTGTAATTGCCAATCGCGAAATTGATCAAAATACATTTCACGCAGAACTTAAACCAGTCATCCGCATTGCAACAGAGCAGGATTATAAAACGCTTGAAAACAATAAGAAAAAGGAAAAAGAGGCTTTTCGTATTTGCTGTGAAAAAATCAAAAAACATCATTTGGATATGTATCTCGTTGATGTAGAATATACCTTTGACTGCGGAAAAGTGCTATTTTATTTTACAGCGGATGGGCGCATTGATTTTCGTGAATTAGTAAAAGATTTAGCGGCAACATTTCGTACGAGAATTGAACTGCGGCAAATCGGTGTCCGTGATGAGGCCAAAGAACTTGGCAGCATTGGAATTTGTGGACGTCCTCTTTGCTGCAACACTTTTCTAGGAGAATTTGAACCAGTTTCCATTAAAATGGCCAAAGAACAAGGGTTATCGTTGAATCCTACTAAGATATCCGGCGCTTGCGGCAGATTAATGTGTTGCCTCAAATATGAACACGAAACCTATGAATCCTTTGGAAAAGGGCTGGCACGGGAAGGCGCTATTGTGAAAACACCTGATGGAACTGGCATTGTAGTCTCTTCTAATATTTTGCGTCAGACGGTTAGTGTGAAATTGGACAAACAAGATGTGCCAAAAGAATATAATAAAAATGAGGTCACGGTAGTTAAACAAGCTTCTCACCGGGATGATACACATTCTGCCGATCTCAAAAAACTGGAAGGTAATTAATCTACGTAAATACAATTATTATATATATTGTATTATACCAAGACAAGGAGGTGTATGACCAATGGCATACATTATTTCTGATGAATGCATCAGCTGTGGTGCTTGCGAGGCAGAATGCCCTGTATCCTGCATTTCTGCTGGAGATTCCAAATATGTAATTGACGCAGGTACTTGCATCGACTGTGGTACATGTGCGAGTGTTTGTCCTGTGGGCGCACCACAACCCGAATAAGAAAAATAAAACAGGTACATTCATACAAATGATAGGTGAAACGGACATGTTTCACCTATCTTTGTATCTGTTCAAAAAGGAATAGTATTTTATGGAAATATTAAAACATGAGCGAGTCGATGATTTACAATTAGACGGACTAAAGTTAATTCAAGACCCTACAGGATTTTGCTATGGAACCGATGCCGTGCTCCTCAGTGATTTTGTCAGTCCTGCTACACGCGGAACAATTGTCGATTTTTGCAGCGGCAGCGGTGTTATTCCTTTGTTGCTTTCCTCGAAAACGAAAGCGCAACAAATTGTTGGAATTGAATTACAGCCAGTTTATGCTTCTATGGCACAACGTTCTGTATTACTCAATCGATTAGAACAAAAAATTACCATTTTATGCGGTGATATTAAGCAAATACAATCGATATTTCCTGGAACTTGTGACACTGTCACTTGCAATCCTCCGTACATGCCGCTTGGTGGAGGAGAATATAACGCACATGATAGCAAGGCAATAGCCCGTCATGAACTATGTTGCACACTAGAAGACGTGGTGCAAAATGCTGCACGTATTTTAAAATACGGCGGAAGCCTTTATATGGTACACCGCGGCGAGCGTCTATGCGACATTATCCATTGTATGGAAAAATACGCAATCGCACCTAAAGTTTTGCAATTTGTTCACAGCGGACATCAACAAACCTGTAAACTACTATTAATCAAGGGGGTTCGTGGCGCCAATCCCGGCGTTAGAATTTTGCCCCCCCTTTTCAAAGGATGAAAATGAATGACACAACCAATCGGAACATTATATTTATGCCCAACACCTATCGGAAATTTGGACGACATCTCATTGCGCGTTATCAACACATTGCGCAACGTGGATTTGGTAGCAGCAGAAGATACGCGGCGCAGTTTACAGCTGCTAAACCACTTTGAGATCAAAA
>CALLNG010000464.1 GCA_938005345.1 uncultured Clostridia bacterium | reverse complement strand
GTGATAACACAACAGTAATCAATGATTTAGAAGAAACGCTGCTGGCCTATCAATTACAGAACCTGAACTTTGCAATTCCGCCGCAGGACATGGAGAACGTGCTGCTGACTGGAATACCGGATGCGCAGCAGCCCTTTGTGGATCGTTACCGCAATATGGCCGGCGGTGTACTCACGGCGGAGCGGCTGATAAAGGACTGCACAAAAGATTATATGGAATTACACCAAATGTATGCAGGATTTGGCGCCGGCGGAACAAAATCGTTGCAAGAAACGCAGCAAACTGAAGCGTTTTTGGATTTTCGGGCAAAGCTG
Source organism: uncultured Clostridia bacterium (assembly GCA_938005345.1). Classification (GTDB taxonomy): domain Bacteria; phylum Bacillota; class Clostridia; order RUG12999; family RUG12999; genus JAAWTG01. The sequence continues at coordinate 15,711 of CALLNG010000464.1, read as the reverse complement.
CGATTGTTATACGATGGTATTACCGAGACCTTTCATGCGGCAGTGGGATATCCATGGATTACCTATTTGTTTTATGGTATGACAAGCGAACAACTGCGGAGCCTAGCAGCAGAATCTAATCGGTTTTGGTTGCCTCAACCATTTAGCTGGGAAACCTGGACAAGCCCTGCGGCAAGAGGCGGACATGCGGGCGCAGTATCGGTTCGTATCCGTACAGGCCTGGCCTTTCCGCCTGAAATGCGGGATTTATATCAAACACTTCAGGCAAATGGTATTGCAGTTTATGTTTGTTCTGCTTCTGCACAGGATGTAGTGGCAGCGGCATTGTGCGGGGAAGAATATGGCTGCCGGGAGGAACAAATCTATGGGATGCGTTTGCAAAAAAATGCCCAAGGACGCATTCAAAACACCTGTGATGCGCAGTATCCCCGAACTGAAGGAAAGGGAAAAGTGCAAACTATTGATAGTTTTATCCGTGAGCGGCATAGCGGCCGTGGCCCCATCCTAGTGGCAGGAGATAGTGCGGGAGATGTGCCAATGCTGACGGCATATCCCGATATGCAACTGGGACTGCTCATCAACCGGGTGCGTAGCGACAGCCTGTTGCCATTGGCACAGCAAGCTGTGGTGCAAACTGGGCAACCAAGCGCACGGTATGTTTTGCAGGGTAGGGATGAGAATTTAGGGAAGCTGCGTAAAAGTGAAAAAAGTATTCTGCTGGGAGAATCACAAGAACATTTGATACGTTAACAAATGGGTTGTGTATGCTTTGACCAGAAAAGAAAGTGGGGATCCTACTGGAAAAAGCGATAAATATAGATGTTTTGTAAAGATTCTATGAAGAAACGTGCTCTGTGGTTGACAAGTTCCCTGCGTTTTCGTATAATGAAGAAAGAGTGAAATATAGCGCAGATTTGCCGGAGCCGTTCCGGCAAAAAAGGAGGAACAAGCATGGAGGAAGGTAAAAAGCCGAATAAACGGCCGTTTATTTATTATTATGTGATTATTATTGCAGTTTTGCTCATTTTTAACGCTGTGGTCTATCCTGCGATACTGAGTGGTCAAATTCAGCAGGTAGAGTATAATACATTTCTCAGCGACATTGAAGCGGGAAAGGTTTTGCGGGTTGAGGTGCAGGAAAACCAAATCGCTTACGAGGCGACCGGAGAAGATGGAAAACCGCAGGTGTTTGTTACAGGGAAGATGGAGGATCCAGATTTGACGCAACGCTTAGCGGAACGATTCAATTTGGGAAAGTGATTCCAAAAGAAAACTCTCCGCTGCTTACCATCATATTGTCTTGGGTGCTGCCGTTTGCTGCATTTTTCTTAATAGGGCAGATTGTGATGCGGCAAATGCAAAAGAAAATGGGTGGCGGCAATGCCCTGTCGTTTGGCAAAAGCAATGCTAAAATCTATGTGAAAGCGGAAACCGGGAAAACCTTCGCTGATGTAGCGGGACAAGATGAGGCCAAAGAGGCTCTGGTAGAAATAGTAGACTATTTGCATCATCCAGAAAAATATGCGGCAATTGGTGCAAACCTCCCGAAGGGCGCTTTATTGGTTGGCCCTCCTGGTACTGGGAAAACATTGCTGGCGCAGGCGGTAGCCGGAGAAGCCAATGTACCGTTTTTTTCCATTTCAGGTTCAGAATTTGTGGAGATGTTTGTGGGGATGGGGGCTGCAAAAGTGCGTGATCTGTTCAAACAGGCAGCGGAGAAAGCACCGTGTATCGTGTTTATTGATGAGATTGATACCATTGGGAAAAAACGTGACGGTGGCATAGTAGGCGGAAACGATGAACGGGAGCAAACGCTAAACCAGCTGCTCACAGAAATGGATGGATTTGACGGCAAGAAAGGTGTTGTCATTTTAGCTGCAACAAACCGTCCGGAGTCCTTGGATCCAGCATTGCTGCGCCCGGGACGCTTTGACCGGCGGATTCCGGTGGAATTACCGGATTTGGCAGGCCGCGAGGCAGTGCTGCGCGTGCATGCAAAAGAAATAAAAATCAGCAGTAATGTTGATTTTAATGCGATTGCACGGGCGACTTCCGGTGCATCCGGCGCGGAACTGGCAAATATTATCAATGAAGCAGCGCTTCGTGCGGTGCGCATGGGCCGGGATACGGTGGAACAGAGCGACTTAGAAGAAAGTGTCGAAGTGGTTATCGCAGGATATCAGCGTAAAAATGCGGTGATTTCCGAAAAAGAAAAGAAAATTGTAGCGTACCACGAAATCGGTCACGCTTTGGTGGCGGCGAAACAGAGCCACAGTGCGCCAGTGCATAAAATTACCATTATTCCGCGTACGTCTGGTGCATTGGGATATACCATGCAAGTTGAAGAGGGCGAGCATATGCTCATGAGCAAAGAGGAAGCGTTCAATAAGATTGCGACGCTCACAGGCGGACGTTCAGCCGAGGAAGTGGTGTTTCATTCTGTGACAACCGGCGCTTCCAATGATATTGAACAGGCGACCAAAATTGCACGCGCCATGGTAACACGCTATGGTATGAGTGAACATTTCGACATGGTTGCTATGGAGACGGTTCAAAACCAGTACTTGGGCGGCGACACATCGCTGGCCTGTGCGGAAGGAACTGCGCAGAAAATTGATGCAGAGGTTAATGATTTGGTGAAACGGGCGCATGAAAAGGCACTGAAGATTTTGCGGGAAAACGAAGAAAAATTGCATGAATTGGCAGCATATCTGCTAGAAAAGGAGACCATAACCGGCGAGGAATTCATGCAAATATTGCAAAAATAAAAGACAGAAAAATCAGCCGAAGCAGTAAATTGGACTGGACCAAATTGTGCGGACAGTACAAAAATTGGCTAAATGGTAGAATTAAAATTTAAGTAACAGACTGACATCGGTATTCCATCGGTGTCAGTTTTGTTTTGGGCTGTATTCTTTGGTGATTGTAAAAGTAACTATATTCATCTATGATCCGGCGGGCTTCATCATATGTTTGGGGTTTGTGCGGTAAATACATTCTGTTTTCAGTATAGAAAAGAAATTTTCCGCTAATGCGTTGGCATATGGCTTTCTTTCCTTGACATTGACGCCGCAATGTTGTGTGATATAACCAGCCTAAGGTACGCTTGGGAGGTATACTGAAAGCCTTGGTCACTGTGGAGTTGCAGCTCTGCAGTGGCTTTTCCCTTTTTTGGCTTCCCTGATTGTTGAAAGCACAAGATTGGTATTTTGTTCTGTTGCTGCCTTGTATGCAACAATACTGTTGTCATGCAAATTCCTGATAAGAGACAGATGCAGAAAACCCAGGCCGTCTTTGATGTAGGATATATCCGTTACCCATTTCTGATTTGGTCTTTCAGCAGAAAAATCCCTGTTTAATAAGTTGGGATATTTGTATAAAGATTCCCCATAGTTGCGGTATTTCTTTCTTTTGATTATTGATAGCAAACCATATTATTTGCCTAACCCTTAGTCTGTTCTTTTGATTGTGATATAAACCGTTTTTTTCAAGCCATATATGCACCCTACGGGAACCATAGTTTTTACCACACGCATCCTGACACTCTCGGATTTTCTCTGCCAACGGTAAATCCTATGTCGGTATATCTATACGAGATACATATCTGTAATATCCATTTCAGGAAACGCCAAAGAACCTACACATTACACTAACGGAATACTTGTCTTTATGCCGGTGAATCACCATATATTTTACGCTTGTTCTCACTTCCTTTCGATAAGCGAGAGAAAATCCCACATCAGTCCGTTTTCCATTTCCAACCGTTTGATATTTTTCTTTGCTTGCAAGATCATATTTAAACGGACTTGTGCACAAGAGAAGTGTAGCTGTTTTTTTGATGAGAAGAAAATCGCATGAAAATATCAAGTTTAGCTTTCATTTTAGGGAGACAAAAATGAAACGCCCTTAAATGGTTTTCAAAAAAGCCAGCAGAAGCTGCTGTTGATGGGCGGTCAGCTTACTCCAGGAGGATAACAGTTCCCGCTGTGTGTCAGTTAAATCAACCGGGGTATTATCATAGGCAAAAAATTGGGATAGCGTGATATGAAACGCACGGCAGATGCTTTCCAAAGAAGATATGCTAGGATTAATTTCTTTGCGAAACCAGGAAGATATGGTGGACTGTGCAATGCCAGATTCTTCAGAAAGCCGGTATTCGCTCCAATTCCGTTCCTCTTTCAGTTGTAAAATTCGTTCTAATACAGTCATATAACGACACCTCTCTTTACTATTACGTTTATTCATATATTTTATACGAAAAAATGTTGACAAATAATGATTTTTATAGTAAAATAAAAACGAATTTTGAAACTAAAGGGGCAGACAATGGGTAGGTGAAGATATGATGGAGTGTTGTCAGCATAAAGGACAGCAGGCAGTGGGGACATGCGTAGATTGCGGCAAGGGGTTGTGTGCTTACTGTCTAGAGCATTGGCACCCGGCACTATGCGATGAATGTGCACGCAAGAGAAGCAGCAGTGCGGCGCAGCCAGAACGAGGGCAAGTAAAGCTATCTTTATTTTTAGGTGTGGTTGGCCTGCTAGGCGGTATTGTAGCAGTCTGGTTGACATTTGGTATGAAAATGATATGGATTGCGCTGCCGTCTGCCTATTTGCTGGCGGGATTTCCATTTGGTTGGGCGGCTCTGAGAGACGGCCTTATTTGCAAGGTGTGCCGATTGCCGGTGGCAGGAGCAGCACTTTTCTGGTTGCTGCGATTACTATTGGCTTTTTTGCTGGGAGCTATAATGTTGCCCATGGCATTATACCGTGCGAAACTAGATTGGTAAAAGATAGATATAAAAAGGGAAGGGCAATGCAAAAGGCGTTGTCTTTTTTTATGGTATTTTGAAAGAAGTTGGATTAAGGATAGTGATTGTGATTTACGCAAAATTGTGTTAAAATAAAATAATATTGTGTCTTTACTTTGACGTAAAAAATGTATATAATATAATAAAATGAAACTGGAAAATTAGAAAAAATGTGAAAAATGTAGTATGGCAAGAGAAAAAATATAAAATTAGATAGAAGAAAAGCGGTTATTTTTGTTTATTTAGAATAGTAGTATAAAAGCGGGCGGCAGAGTGGCTGCTTACGAATTCTCCGCTTTCTCTGGGAAACGGGATGTGCAAAAATGAAACAGGCAAAAAGTAAAAAGAAAAAAAGCATTTTCTCATACACCTTGACAAGAGATTAACAAAATGTGAAAAAGTGACGGTCAAACTGAAATTTTGTCTCTTGATGTTATGAGTAGAAACTTCTATAATGAAAATGTAGTACAAATTATTCATTTATGGGAATAGGAGAAGGAGAACATCAATGTCAAAGTTATGTCAACCGAAGGCGAGCCGTTTGGATATTGGGTATCGGCCGGAGGGGAGGACGGCAGAAAATCCGCCACGTTTTTCCTTTATGGCAGAGCCACAAGCACGGGAATATTGGCTTGAGATTGCTACAACACCGGAGTTTGACCGTGAAGTTTGGCGTTATGCGTTGCCATTGAATTTTTTCACGCCGGATGTGGTATTTGCACCGGGACGTTATTTTTGGCGTTATGCAGTGCGGCAAAATGGGGAGCGGCAAAGTGCGTGGAGTATAGTGCGGCAGTTTGAAATTCGGGGAGACGAAGCAAAAACTCCTCTTCCCAGCCGCAAGACACGGTACCAAAGTGCGCTGGCGGCACATCCCCGGCTGTGGATGGGACCGAAGAAAATAAAAGAAATGCAGGGACGCATTCAAAAAAATCCGGATCAGTACCGGTTTAATGAGTTTATGCAATACGCGGTTTCTCCTTATGAAAATCAATCCTTTCAGCAAGCGCCGCCTGAAAATCCGGATCGGGATGATCCGAAAAAATGGCACAATGATATTTGGCGTAAATCGTATACATATGCGCAGGAAGCCCTGTACAAAATTAAGCATCTTGCGATTGCAGGAAAACTTTCAGACAAAACCGAACTATTGAAAAAAGCAAAACAGAGTTTGCTGGAGATTACAGCATGGGATCCGGAAGGAACCACATCAGAGCCCTATAATGATGAAGCAGCATTTCGCGTGCTGCGGGCGCTGGCCTGGGGGTATGACTGGCTGTATGACCAGTTGGATGATTCGGAACGCCAGACTGTGCGCAATATGTTGCTATGCCGCGCAAACCAGGTGTTTCAGCGCGACGTAGTGATGGCGAAAATCCATCAGACGCCGTATGAAAGTCATCCGGTGCGTTCGCTTTCCATGGTACTGATTCCTTGCGGAATTGCTTTGCTTGGAGAAGCGCCAGAAGCAGAGGAATGGCTCAACTATGCCTTGGAATATTTGGCTTGCCTTTATTCCCCATGGGGAGGCGAAGACGGGGGCTGGGCAGAAGGCGGCGCCTATTGGACAACGGGAATGGCATCCGTGGTGGAGGGGTTGGACCTTGTGCAGCGGTACCTTGGCATTGATTTGCTGCAGCGGCCATTTTTCCAGCATACGGGAGATTTTATTTTGCAATGTTATTCCCCAAAACAGGTCTTTGCTAGTTTCTGTGACCAGTCCAATTTAGGAGAATATCCACCGTTGAAAACGGGATTTTTGATGCGGCAATTTGCGGTAATTACAGGTAATCCACTTTACCAGTGGTATTATGATCAAATGTTGCCTTGGAATACGGAATCGTTTGACGCGTTTTATAATTATGGATGGTGGAATTTCTATTTTGACGAGTTTGCTTATTTATGTGATGGGAAAGCGGTTCCAGCAAAAACGCCTTCGGACGAACCGCAAATCAAATGGTTCCATGATATTGGTTGGTTGGCGATGCACAGCGGAATGTCGCGGGAGGATAACCATATCACCCTGCTGCTGAAAAGCAGCCCATATGGCTGTATTAGCCATAGCCACGCGGACCAAAACGGATTTATTCTGCACGCCTATGGCGAACCAATGGCGATTGAAAGCGGATATTATGTGGCTTATGGCAGCGATATGCACCAGAATTGGCGGCGGCAGACAAAATCGACGAATAATATTTTAGTAAATGGCGTAGGCCAGTACGCAAAATTTGTAGAAATAGGTCAAAATGTCAAGCGCAAACAACTGGAAGCGTCTGGGATGGTATTAGATGCCGGAGCAGATGGACCGGTGTTATATGCAGTCGCAGACGCGGCGCAGGCTTACCGGGAGACGGTGCCGGCTGCGTATGCCGGCAGTCCGGCATCAGTTTCCTTCGAAGATCCCGGGGATCCGGGGTTTTGGATCGTGGAGCTGGAAAAAGAATTGCCATTGCAATGGCTACTACATAGTTTGCAGCCGTTTGAATGTGGAAACAATCACGCGGTAATGTATGGCGAAAAAGCAGATATGCTGGTGGAGTTTGTTACAGGTGGCATGCAAATTTCTCAGACGGATGTATTTGACGCACAAATACGGCCGGAGGAAATTGAGGGCAAGCCAAATCAATGGCATTTATGTGCACAGACAGCGCCTGCGAAACAGCACGAAATCATTACGCTTGTGATACCAGAAAAACATGGAGAAAAAAAACCAGTCACTGTTACAAACCGAGAGGGCAAATTTAATTTTTGCTATATAAATGATTTTCAATTAAAACAAAAAGGGAGGAAAGAACAATGAAAGGAAGAAAAATTTTCGTATCCGGTCTATGTATTGTCATAGCGGCAGGATTGTTGGCTGGATGCGGCGGAGGAGAGAAAGGAAAAACAACACAATCAAGCGAGCTGATTCCCGAAGTGACGACGGATGGAACCTATCCAATTGACACAGACGTAGAATTGACGTATTGGATGAGCAATCCTGTATCGCTTATACGGACAGCTTAAACAGTGTGGAACTAGCAAAATATATTGAAGAAGATACGGGTATTAAAGTCACTTATGTTCATCCGCCAGTGGGCCAGGATACAGAAAAGTTTAATTTAATGGTAGCGTCAAGAGATTTGACGGACATTGTGGAACATGGTTGGCATGACTATAAGGGCGGTCCGCATAAGGCAATCGAAGAAAAGACCATCATTCCGTTAAATGAAGCGTTAGAAAAAGGAGTTTCTCCTAATTTGCAGAAATTCCATGAGGAAAATCCAGAAATTGCAGCCCAGCTTCAAACCGACGAGGGTGAGTACTACATGTATCCGTTTATCACAAAAGACCCCATTTTACAGACAGCCCGTGGGTTTATGGTGCGTGGAGATGTACTGGAAAAGGTAGGCCTTGACATACCGGAAACGATTGAAGATTGGGAAACCATGTTTGCCGCATTTAAGGATGCGGGTATCCAGGTTCCAATTACGCTCAATTTGACCAATTCGGAAGTAGACAGCATGTGCGCTTTTATGGGAGCGTTTGGCATTAAGAGCGCGTTTTATTTGGATGGTGATACCGTCAAATATGGACAATATGAAAAAGCGTACGGCGACTGGGTGAAGATGCTGAAAAAATGGTATGACAACGGATGGCTGGATAAGGAATTTACCAATACAGACGCCAAAAGAATTGACGCCGCAGTTATTAACGGGAACGTTGGTGCAATGGGAGGATGGAATGGTTCCGCATTCGGAAAATGGATAACAGGACTGGCAACAACTGTGCCGGAAGCCTCTCTAACGCCGGTACCTTATGTCGCGCAAAACCGTGGTGAAACGCCGCTTATTGGACACAAACAACTGCCAGCACGCGGTACGGGCGCTGCAATCTCTGGAAATTGTGAAAATATTGAGATGGCCGTACGGTTTTTGGATTATGGTTATAGCGAAGCGGGGCATATGACCTATAACTTTGGCCGGGAAGGTGTTTCCTATGAAATGGTAGATGGCAAACCGACGTACACGGATTTGGTGACAGATCAAGAGAAAAACGGAGGTATGTCCACCAGCCAAGCAATGACAAAATATATCCGTGCTTGCTATAGCGGCCCATTCGTACAAGATCCGGATTACATTATGCAGATGTATACCACGCCGGCGCAGCAGGAAGCCATGCCAATTTGGGCAAATACCCAAACGGAGAAATACATGTTGCCGCTGACGACAATGACCAATGAAGAAAATCAGGAATATACCGATATTATGACGGATATTGATGTATACCGCGAAGAAATGCTGTTTAAGTTTATTACGGGGCAAGAACCCATTGAAAACTTGGATCAATATTTTGAACAGTTAAAATCTATGAACATTGAACGGGCAATTCAAATTCAGCAGGCGGCGTATGACCGTTACAAAGAGCGTGCGGATTTGGCAAGCCAAGGCTGATCATCAGTATATCAATGTCACAGATACGAGAAGTTTAATGGAGTAGAACAGTTAAAAAGGCCGTGTGTTGTTTGAAAATCAGACACCACACGGCCTTTTTGGTTACGCAGAAATAAACATCTGCATAGGGCTGTCATATTTTATGTTTATGCGGCGGGCAATGGCGATACAGTCTATTGAAATTGATTGTGCTGCACATGGTAATGGAATCCGGCGGAAGCTAAAGTTTGCTCCAATTTGGTCCGGTCGGCGCCTAAATCATCGCACAGAGCGTCTAAATTAGGATAAAAGTCCCGCAGTTTGGTGTTAATCACGCTAAGCAACAAGAAGGGATCCTTTGGTAAGTCCATATTTTGCATCCTCCTTATTTGGATTAAGAGTCTAATAGCTGTGCAGCAAGCTGTGCATTGCGCAGCGCCTTTTGTTCCAATTCCTGGCTTTTTTCCCGCAGCTGTTGGCGAATTTCAGATTTGTTTTCCATTACGTCCTGCATCAGTTGGTAGAGCAGCTCCGTATCAATGTCGGAAACATCAATAAAACGTTGCTGTCCAATGTCCTCCAAAAATCCAGTCACTTTAGGATCGTACGTTAGGCCTATTACTGGAACGCCGGTACTAGCGGCATAGATCAGGGTATGCAGCCGCATCCCCAAAATCATGTCCATCTGCTCCACGATACCAATCATTTCATAAACAGAGTATTGCTGCTGTAATACATACCCTTTTGTTCGCATGAGTTCGGTGACCCGTTGTGATATTTTGATGTCAGATGGATATTTCATGGGGATAAATACGGGAAGCACCTGGTATTTTTTACATATCTGGTCTAATACGTGGGCGATTTTTTCCGCAAACTGGCGGTCATTTTTGCTCCAATTCCGTACGGAGATACCAATATACGTTTTGCCAGACGGAATATGTTCCCGGCGGAAAATTTCTGCGACCGCCCGCTTGGATTTTCCTTTTAAAATCATGGTGGGGTCTGCTGTCACTTCCACAGGCGTTTTAGGACTTACTCCAATTTTTTTCAAATCCTGTAGGGAAGCGCTGTCCCGCAGTGTCACCATATCCGCACTGTCAATGACACGGCGTGCGATATCCATATTTTGGCTGCGGATGGGGCCAATCCCATTGGCATAAATATAGAGTTTGCAGCCATACCGTTTTGCAGCGCGCATGATGGCCAAATAATAGTAAAGCGATTGAACGCTAGTGGCGTCTTGAATTAGACTGCCACCGCCGTTAATGAGCATTTTGCTCTGACGCAGCGCTTGGCGGATACGAATGACATCAAAGCGGTATTTGGCATCAATTTGATAGAGCAACATGGTTTCCTTCGGCCGGGCAGACAGGACCAAAATCCGCACATCGGGAACAAAGCGCCGAAGGCCTTCCACAATGGCATAGAGCAGTGCGTCGTCACCGCTGTTATTAAACCCATAATATCCAGATAAAACAACGTCATAGCGTTTGGACTCGCTGCGGTCGCGTAAAATTGCCTGATACAGCTGCATATGGGTATTTGCTAGGTGTTCGTTGGAAAAGCGGGAAACCGCCCGGTCATGTAAATTTTTGCCCAGTTCTTCCCGCAGCTGCGGCTGTTCCACCAGTTCTAGAAATTTTCGGCTTAGTGCCTCATCGTCATTGCTGGGAACCAGCATACCGGTTTCTCCCTCTAAAATCAGATCGGGAATGCCGCCTACAGCAGAGCATACCGTTGGCTTGGACAGGGTAGCGCCCTCTAGCAGTACATAGGGGAAGCTCTCACTAAAAGAGGTCAGCGCATTGATGTCAATAAAGTGAATGAAAGAATAGATATCTTTAATGAATCCAACAAAGTGAACCTTATCCGCAATACCATTTTCCTGACAATAGCGCTTTAGGCTGTTTTCCAGCGGGCCTTCTCCAGCTAGTACAAATTCCACATCCTGCCGCTTATCCAAAACACGTTTGGCGGCCCGCAGAAACATGGCATGGTTCTTTACTTTGTCAAACCGGCCGATGATGCCAATATAGACTTTAGTAGGGTCGTATGGAATGTTGCAGCGCGCTGCAAATTCCTCTTTTTCTACATAGGGGTGTGGCTTGCTGTAATCCATACCGTTATAGACTGTGAAAATGCGGTTTGGTGTAAAGCCGCGCTGAATCAACATGCGTTTGAAATCGCTGGAAACGCCAATATAGTAATCCATTTTTTTTAAGGCATGTTTATTGACCGCCGTATAGATGAGCTTTTTATAAATTCCGTCAAAGTCCATTAAATAATCACTGTGTACGGTGGTTACAACAGGTGTTTTCACCCGGCGTTTGAGCTGCCAGGCAATAAAATTGGCGCGTGCGCCGTGTGCGTGAATGACATCATACTGCTCCCGGCATACCATCTCTTCCAGGCGTTTGACAACGGACAAATCAAACCGGTTTTTTTGCATTAACAGTTCTGTATTGATATCCCGGTCCAAAATCTCCCGGTAGAAAATACCATCCGTAAAACAGACGATTTTCACATCCGCCTTTTTTTTGAGTGCATCCAGCAGGGCAAATACATGAGTCTTAGCCCCCCCGGAATCTCCGCCGCTTATCATATGTAATACTTTCATCTGTTTCTTCCTTTCCAGCGCCGCCGTGTGCAGCCAGACTGCGCATGGGGCTTGGCGTTTGTTTGAGACTAAAACCTCTATTAGGCATTATAATATAGTTTTTCCTGCAAGTCAATCAATATAACAGAAAATTGCTTTTTACGCTCGTAAAATAAAAGATTTTTGTCCTTTTTTCCAGATGGTCTTGCATTTCCACTTTTTTATGCTATACTGGGTTTATAATTTTCCGTAAACACCAAGGCGGTGTGCCAATTAGAGAATGGAAGGATGAGAATAGTATGAATTTGTGCCAGCCGACAGAAAAACAACTGGCTTTTTTAGATTGGGAATTTGGCGTGTTTTTTCATTTTGGCATTCGGACATTTTATGAAGGGCACCAGGATTGGGATATGAAAGAAATGCCTTTGGAAGGGTTTTGTCCCACTGAGTTGGACTGTGAAAATTGGATCGCAACGGCTGCCCAGGCTGGCGCGCGGTATGCCATTTTGGTATGCAAGCACCATGATGGGTTTGCCAACTGGCCGAGCCAGTATACAGACTATTCCGTGGCAAATACGCCGTGGAAAGATGGGAAAGGAGATGTGGTGCGGGAGTTTGTAGACGCCTGCCGAAAATACGGTATGAAAATTGGCCTGTATTATTCTCCAGCAGAATTTGGCTCTGAGAACCAGGACGCAAAAGATTATGACACCTATTTTATCAATCAAATCGGGGAACTGCTCACCCAGTATGGAACGATTGACTATCTTTGGTTTGACGGCTGCGGTTCCGAGGGGCATACGTATGATACGGTGCGGATTATGGGTGAAATCCGCCGTATGCAGCCCAACATCCTGATTTTCAACATGTGGGATCCTGATACCCGCTGGATCGGCAATGAAAGCGGAGTCGCAGGATTGGAAAACCGCAATGTTGTGCGTACATTGCCATTTTCTGTTTTGCAGGAACAAGCAGATGAATTGGAACAGGACCAATTTCTACCCGCCGAGTGCGATTGCACCATGCGTATGGCAAATTGGTTCTACAGTGACCAGGATGAAGATACGGTCAAAAGTGTACAAGAATTGATGGGGCTATATGAGCTTTCTGTGGGAAGCGGCGCCAATTTGCTGATTAATATTGGCCCAGACCGGCGCGGGTTGCTTCCAGAAAAGGACGCTTCCCATCTGCTGGCTTTTGGAGAGGAGATACGCCGGCGCTACGCCAATCCGCTTGGCACGCTGCACGGCCTGACTTGTGAATTCCCAAAACCAACGTTAGTCAATCAACTTGTGCTGCAAGAAGATTTGACACACGGCGAATCTGTGCAGGAGTTTGAGATTTGGGCGGAACCATCCAAACAGGGAACGCCGATTTTGCTGCACCGGGGCCTGGCAATGGGACATAAACGGATTTGTAAGTTTCCGGCAATCGCTGTGCGAAAATTGACGGTGAACATTACAAAAGCGGAGGGGGAACCTGTGCTTTGCAGCGGCGCGGCTTATTGGATAGCGGAATAAAGAAAGGGCATGGATTGTATGGCCTTATTGCATACGAGCCATTCCATTTATCTGATGGGAGAAGGGAAAATCATCTATGCTGGAAGTAGTATTTGGGGAAAGCGCGGCCGGAAGCCTGTCTATTGCCATGAGCAGGGGGAATCATCACAGCATCGCTTGTTCTTATACAGTAATAGGCGGCTGTGAAAATGGAGAAAAGCCTGACAATGCAGAGATACAGAAAAAGATACGCGAGTTGGAAGAGCAGGAACGTCAAAATTGGATGAATGCGGTTCCGATGGATGGAAACCGCAGGGACATCCTGTGTTTTCCGGTGGCGCTAAGCGTTGGAGACATTGACGAAGACGGCATTGGCGGCAAGCGGGAAGCAGCGCTCCAGTTGCTGATGAGCATCTATCCAAAAGAGAAAAAGCAGCTCATACAGGATATGCTCACAACAGCACGCAAAAGTTTGACAGAACTGTTTTCCCGTGCCGAACAAGGGGAACCAATTCGCATTTGGACAAGTGATACCCCGGATGAAGCCAACGGATACTATTGGTTGATGGAGCAGCTCCGGCCCGTTGGTTATGGTCATCTTGACGTAACTTGTGTGATGTTGCCGGAGTTTCAAGTGATGCCTGGCAATATAGCTGCAATCTATACAGGATGGGGGGAGGTCCCTCCGCATCAGTGGGGTAAATTGGCAACGCTGGCGAGAAAGCTCCCGGCCGATTATATGCATAGGCTGGCAGACCGCTGGAAACAGCTGAAAACAGAAAACACCATGCTTCGGGCGGTTTTAAATGGTCAGCTTGTCAGCGTGCCGGAAACAATATATGATAGCTTTATTTTACAGGAGTTGGAAGAGCAAGACGAGGAATTTTTAGAGGCGAAAGTCATTGGAAATGTGTTAGGAAAATACCGCCTCGGTATTGGAGACGGATGGATTGCGCTGCGGATGGAACAATTGATTCGGAGCGGGGTGTTGCAGGCTGTCACGCAGCCTGCACCGGAAGACCCTATGTATCATCGGATACTTTGTAAATGTAAAAAATAATCATATACAATACATAATACAAGGAGGAAAATCAAATGAAGTTTCAGTTTCAAGGAGAATTAGGCGAGGTACAGCAGGGGCTGGCCTACATAGCACCAGAACTAAATTTGGAGTTATGTACAGAGGGAACACTGGTTCAAGTGAAAAAAGTGGAGGCTGGTTTGCAGGTGGACCGGGTCGGAGAGGGGTACCAAATTTGTTATGGGACCAAAAGTGAGTTTTTCCGCGCTGTGGCACAGCTGTGTGGCATGCTGCGGGAAGAGGGGGCCGTGTCGCCAGTATCGGAATCACAGAAATTAGAGACTTGCGGCATTATGTTTGACTGCTCCCGCAACGCGGTTTTGCGGGTTGAAACGGTCAAAGATTTGCTGCGTAAAATGGCGTGCATGGGCCTGAATATGGCAATGCTCTATACAGAGGATACCTATGAGATAGATCAATACCCCTATTTCGGCTATATGCGCGGCGCGTATACAAAGGAAGAACTGCGTGATATGGACCAATATGCGGTGGCGCTTGGCATTGAACTGATTCCCTGCATCCAAACTTTGGGACATTTGAAAATGGCGTTGCATTGGGCAGAAATGGCTGAGATGCGCGATACTTCTAATACGCTGCTTGCAGAGGAAGAAAAAACGTATGAATTGATTACGGCAATGCTGCGCACCTTCCGTGAATGTTTTTCTACCAAACGTATTCATATTGGTATGGACGAAGCACCGGATATTGGTCTTGGCACCTATTTGAAAAAGCATGGGTATCAGGATCAATACTCCATTTTAAGCCGGCATTTGGACCGTGTGGTAGCGCTGGCAAAAGAATTTGAATTTGAGCCGATGATGTGGAGCGACCTCTTTTTCCGGCTGGGGTCTAAGACGCGCGAGTACTATGATTTGGAAGCAGAAATTCCTGCCGATATCGAAGAGAAAATTCCAGAAGGACTATCCCTGGTGTATTGGGATTATTACCATGATGATCCGGAAGTTTACCGGGCCATGATGCGGGAACATCAAAAAATGGGCCGGGAGATTGTATTTGCCGGCGGTATTTGGAAATGGACTGGAATGGGCGTTCATTATGAGAAAACTTTCTGCACGACTTTCCCTGCGCTGCATGTGTGCCATGAGACGGGAATCCGCCACGTCTTTGCAACCATGTGGGGAGATGACGGCGGAGAAGTGGATACCTATACGACATTGCTGGGAATGCAGCTTTATGCAGAGTTTTTCTACCATACCTCTGTGACAATGGAGGATGTGATGACAGCGGTGCTTCAGGTGTTCCCGTCATCGGTAGAAGAGCTGATCCGTTCTATCGTTCTGGAGGTCTATACA
>CALLNG010000463.1 GCA_938005345.1 uncultured Clostridia bacterium | reverse complement strand
CAAAAAGCTCGTTGGCGTGAAGCGGGGCAATTTGTAATAACTGGGTCACAGCGTTTTGCGCTGCTTGTTGAATTTCTTCATACATGATAATCGTCACCTACTATTGTAATTTTGAGTGAAAACGCATGGCATTGTGTCATGGTAAACGTGCGTACCGGAACAAGCCAAACAAACAAAACGCAGCCGTTTAGGCAGTATTTTACCAGATGGTCTGGCAACCCGGTATCACGTTCTATTATAGCAAAAAAATATTGTATTGGCAAGCATCCATAGAATTCCCACTGCCTCAAAGACATTATTTGAGAAGATCACGTAACGCATCCACGGTGGATTCGACAGTGGCAGGGACGGCGTTGGAAGCATTAGCAGCAGCCCGTTTTTCATCCATCGGCAAAACGCCCATATATTTTTTATACGTGCGCGTAAAATAGGACAAATTTTCAAAACCGCACAGTAAAGCGATTTCGCGAATGGATTCCTTGCCTTCGGTAAGCAGCCGCTGCGCATTTTTGCAGCGTAGCAAATTAAGGTAGTTAACCGGAGAATAGGTTGTAATTTCCTTAAACAACCGGCAGAAGTAATACTTGCTAAATCCAACATGCTGGGCAATCTGTTCGGTTGATATAGGCTCGCTCATATGCTGCTTCATATAAAGCAAAGCGGACTGCACCGTTTTTAATTTGGCAGACTGTGCTTTTGTACGGACATTTGATTCCGGCAGGGAATGATGGCGAAAAAGTTCCGTGAGCAGCAGCATAATGCGGCTTTTTAACATGGCTTTTTGATAGGGGTGTTCGTCCTGGAATTCCTGGGCAACTGATTCAAACAGCGCTGCAATATGCGGAGAATTGATGACAGGCTGAATTTGGATATCCTCCATGGGAAGTCCAAACTCTTCGCAGTAAGCTTTATCCGGAATGAGACATAAATAGGAGGCAGGAGATTCAGGGGGGCTGATAAAATGCATGCGGTAGCAGTTTACAACAATCAAGTCCCCTTGGTTGACAATATACTGTTGCGTATCAATGGTAATTTGCATGCTGCCTTCCGTCATATAGAGCAATTCCATGTTTTCATGCCAATGCATCAGATACAAAAAATGTTTATCAATATGATGCGTATGATATAGAAATGGAAAGGAATGGTCCGGATAGACCTGTGTTTCATAATAGGAATTCATACAATCGCCTCCATTATCAGTATGGGCAAAATTGTGTTAAAAGTGCGCAAAATAGTGTATTTACTGTTATCTGTTTATAGTATATAATAATAACAAAAAGGAGTCAATATTATACCGGATTTTTTGTGAAAATGTATAATATTGCAAATAAGGAGATTGGCGGAGTAGACAAAAGTATTTTTGTATAAGAAGGAGGAAGAACCATGAAAAAATGTATTAGTTTCGTTTTGGTCATGTTGCTGCTCTTGATGAGTGTCCAGGCGCAGACGGATTCCAAACAGGTGATTCGGGTAACCGGTCTTGGCATCATGGTAGGGGACGAGACGGGAGAATTCCGGGAGGATGACCCTGTGACAAGAGCCGAAATGGCAACGATTGCTATCCGTCTGAAGGGGATAGACGACGAAATCACGCTGGGGGCTGAAACGGGATTTACGGATGTACCAAAAGAACACTGGGCAAGCGGAGCTATTTCCTATGCGCAGGCAATGGGCGTAATGGAAGGTAATGGGGATGGAACCTTCGGTCCGGACGAGCCGCTTACCTTTGAACAGATTGCCAAAATTTTGGTATGTATCTTGGGATATGAACCTGCTGCACAGCAACTTGGCGGATATCCGCTAGGGTATACCATGGAAGCTGCTGTATTGGGTATCACCCGCGATGTGGATTCGTCAAAAGAAATGATAACCCGGCTGGACGTAGCAAAAATGATAGACAGGGCGCTGGACATTGTGCCCATGGTGCAAAACTACAACGGGGAATATCAAAAGGATGAGTATAATGAAACGCTCTATGACCAGCTGACACAAAAAAAGGAAACGGTGCGGGTCAAAGGGATTTTGACGGAAACGGAATATTCCAGCTTGGACAACATCCAGCCGGCTGTAGATGAAGGGTTTATCCGGGTGGATGGCAATACATACCGTACCGCGGAGGACATGACGGGATATTTGGGCTATCAAATGGACGGGTATGCGCAGCGGGATGAAAATACGGATGATTATGAAATTATTACACTGCGGCCCATGCAAGGCCGAAATGAGGTACATGAAATCAATGCGCAGGATGCAGAAATTGGCGCGAATCGTTTGGAATGGTATTTGGACGAGGGCGGCAAAGAGTATGTGACATTAGCGGCATCGACCAAATATTTGGTCAATGGGAGGCTTTGTACGGATGGCAACTGGCAGACCTATTATGGAATGTACACCACCATTGACAACAATAACGATGGGGTAGCGGATGTTGTGTCCGTGCAGGCGGCAGAGAGCTTTGTGGTAGACCGGGTGAACTTGGATACCAATACCATCTATTTTATGAACGAGCGTCTATACCGCAACAGCCCTGGTTTTAGACTAGACGACGACCTGGACGTGCAAATCCAGATTACCAATGCAGCAGGGGAAGACATAGCGTTGCAAGATATCCAGGCAGGAAACAGCATTACGCTGCTCGTCAGCCAGGATGAGATGAAAGTACGTATCGTGGTCAATGACGAGTCCGTACAGGGCAAAATTGAAAGCATTGAAGATGAGGATACGGTTGTTATTAATGGACAGGAATACACCGTTGCTGTAAAAGAAGATGGCAGTCTAGTGGAAGAATTTGAAGTGGGGGATGAAGCGCAGTTTGTACTGGATATGTTCCAGAATATTGTGGGAACAAACGGTACAAAAATTACCAACCTTTCCTATGGATATATTGTAGAAGCGGGAAGCGAAGGCGGCGCAATGGGCACTGGAAAAGCGGTACGTATTGTGACGGGAATGGAACCGGAAAAAGAAGTGAAGGTGACGGGTGGGAACGAAGTAATTTCCTACTATTTCCAAAATGATGAAATCCGCTTGTACCATCTGGAACAAAAAGTGCGTTTTAATGACACCTCCGTGGCGGCAAGCTCGATTGCCGACAGTCAATTAGCGGGTAAAATTGTCGCATATTCTCTCAATGGCGCCGGAAATATCCGGGAACTGTACACATACGACATTCCGACGCTCAAATCCTATGAATTTAATGCGAAGATAAAATCGTTCGGCGGAGAGACGGTAGACCGGGGATTCTTCACAGACGAAAATACCATGTTTGTATGTGTGCCCGTTGTAGCAGATGAAGATGAAGATTATGCGGTCCGCCTGAAATTAACGGACGAGTCCACTGGTAATAAAGTCTACGGCATCCGTTCTGCGCCGCTTCCGGTAGCAGGAAATTTGACAGAGGCGCAGCGGCAGGAACGAATAAACGCGCAGCCCGTCAATATTTTGATTATTCAAGGAGAAATGGATGCATCGCAGCCACAGGTCATTCCGAGCGATTCCGATATTTGCATGGTGGGAGAAATCAAGCAGGCGACGGGAACCATCCGTGACGATGTGGATTCGCCGGTATACCGCCTGACCCTTTTAAACGACGATGAAATCGTGGAAGAAGTAACGCAAAGCGGCGGCCCTGCTTTTACAGTAGCAGGCGGCCTGCGCAAAGGTGATTTGATACGCTATGTCAAAGATGGATTCGGCCGCATTGTAAACATTGAAAAGTTGGCTTCTGTGCAGGGATTGACAGAGTACGGGGAAGTAGCAGCCAATGTAGGCGTAGGTTACTATGGCATTGCGGAAGATGTGGCGCTTGATACTTTTGACTATCAATCCAACGAAAAGGTAGATTTGCTGACTATGTCGTTCGATGGGAGAATGGAAAGCAAAACGCTGCGTATTTTCTTGGATGAAGGGCAGCCAGTTTATATGTATGAACGGGGAACCGGCTGGGTATACCCGGCAACATCCGAGTTGGTGGAATCGCTGGCCCAGGCGGGAACCGACGCAACAAAACTGTATGCACAGATGGAAAATAATGATGTGACGGCGCTTGTGATCATCAAGGACTAAGGAGGGAAAAACATGAAACGCGGTAGATGGATTGCGCTACTGCTTAGCGGCGCAATGATGATCAGCCAATGCGCACTGGCAATGGAACTCGGACAGCAAGAGTCTGGCGCTGCCAATGCCCAGGTGCAGGCCAGCGCTTCACTGCCAGAGGAAGGGAAAATCATCTTTGAAGATGACTTTTCCGGAGAAGCGATAAAGCCAAACTGGGTACAGAACCCGGATGGTGTGGCGGTGCAGCAGGACGGGCGCATGACGTTGACCCGTTCAACAGTGCAAAGTGAAATTGCAAAACTGACGGGATATTTTAATGAAGACCAAACCGCGATAGAAGGCGGTGTGGTAGGCGTTTCCTTTGACCTATACCGGCCGGAGGGAACAAAGGCTCAAAAAATTCAACTGCAGCTTCGGGGAATAAGTAATTCTCCCTTCTCTGCTATGTGCTGGCAAAATGGCAGAGTGTATGTTCAGGGGGCTCAGTCAGCAGGCGTAACGGAAAATAAGATTTTGTTTGATAAGTCCACCTATACCGGAGATCAACTACAGGTGACCTATTTGTTTAACCTGGACAATAGTACGTTTCAGCTATGGCTGGATGGGGAACAGGTGATAGAGAAAGGGTACCCTCGAACAGCAAACTTAACAAATTTACAGCATATGTATCTCTATTTGGAAAACGCGGCCAGTTCCGTGTACAGCGTTCAGTTGGACAATATCCGTGTGTTTGAGCCGGCAGAGGAAGAAACACCAGATACGCTGCCGCCGGAAGGACGGATGCTTCTGCTGGATGACTTTTCCGGAGATTCTATTTTATCCAACTGGGTGCAGGAACCTGCTGGTGTGGCAGCACAGCAGGACGGACGCATCACGCTGACCCATACGGACCAGACAGCGGGTGGCGTAGCAAAGCTGACAGGCTATTTCAATGAAGACCAATCCACACTGACGGATAAGACCATTGGGGTTTCCTTTGATATGTACCGGACGGATGCGTCTAAAAAGATTCAAATGCAGTTTCGGGGTGAACAGGGAGGCAAAGAACCATTTACCTCCATCATCTGGCAAAATGGTACCATTCAGTCGCATTATTCTGATGAAAAAGGTGTGGGGACTGGTTCCACGGCGCCGACTGTCGGGACATCCTATACGGATGACCATTTGCAGGTGACCTATTTGTTTGATTTAACAGAAGGATCCTTTACTTTATGGCTGAATGGGGAGCTAGCTCTGGAAAATAAATATCCTCGGACGGCAAACCTCAAGAATTTGCAGCATGCCTATTTGTTTTTAGAAGCAACAAACTATTGCAGCGTCCAACTGGACAATTTTCACGTATTTGAGCCAGCAGGAAGTACGCTGTGGCAGGACCATTTTGACAGCGGTACACGCGACGCGCGGTGGGTTACCAACGATGAAAGCGCGCTGGTGCAGGAGGACGGATACCTAACTCTGACCCGGACGGATACTACTTCTGGGACTGCCACATATGTAGATGGCTATTTTAATGAGGACCAGTCATCGCTGAAAGGAAAAGTTGGCCTTTCTTTTGGCTTGCGGCGTGAAAGAACAGACAAACGAATACAGCTTCATTTTAAGAGCGGTAACTCTCCCTTTACGACCCTTCTTTGGGAGACGACCGGTATAATTAACGCACACTATTCTGACACAAAAGGCGTAGGAACCGATTCAAAGGCGAAGGCGCTGGAAGGTGATTATTCCTCTGATAGGATTTGGGTAGATTATCTGTTTGATATGGATGACGGTTCATTTACCTTGTGGATTGACGGGGAGCTGAAAGTGGAGAAGAAGTATCCGCGGACGGCGAATCTGACTAGTTTGACTTTTTTGCATGCTTATATGGAAAACGCAGATACCAATACCTTTTCCCTTTACAACTGGCATGTATATACTAGCAACGCTGAAACACCGGGAGTACCGGATGAAGAAATCGTCGCTGCCGATTTGCAGGCGCTGACGCAGGAAAGTCT
>CALLNG010000462.1 GCA_938005345.1 uncultured Clostridia bacterium | reverse complement strand
CTAATCCATACGCTGCCTGCCTATATTCATCGGGAACCGCCCGGATTGCATCTGCCGCAACGCTCGTGATAGACGGAAAAATCATGACGGCAAGCACGATTCCAGCCGCCAATACAGAGTATCCATAGGGCAACTGAAATATCTTTGCAATAGCTGGAACCAGTACTGTCAAACCAATCCATCCATATACTACCGATGGAATTCCAACAAAAATTTCCACTGCCGGGCGAAAAATCGAGTTACCAATTTTGGGGGCAATTTCCGTCATAAATACGGCCGCTGCCAGGCTAAATGGCGTTGCAATCAGTAGTGCCAATCCACATGTGGAAAGTGAGCCTACAATGTAAATTGCTGCTCCAACCTTTCCTCCTCCCTCAAACGTATCGGCCGGTGACCATTGCGAGGAAAACAAAAATTCCCATATACTGTGGCCATATGTCGTAAATGTCCCCATTCCTTTATAAACCAAAAATGCACCAATTGCCAATGTTAATAAAATCATGGCAAACCCGCAGGCGGTAATAATCGTTCTACCTAAATACTCCTTTTTAAACACCGTTTCGTCACTTCCTTTCTTCTGGTGCTAACTGTCCGAAAAAAACAGGCAGAAACAACCGCTGTTCTGCCTGTTTACCGGCGTTATCAAATGTTATCTAGATACTTGCATCTTAGAGGTGACGTTATATCCCTGTTTTTCCATTTCTGAACCATATTCATTCGACATCACATATTCAATGAATGCTTTTACTGCGCCCTCCGGCTCACCATTGGTGTACATGTGTTCATAGCCCCAAACCGGATAGGTACCATTATACGTATTCTCCAGAGTCGGTTCTACACCATCAATGGCTACTGTGGATACTGTGTCGTTGTTCACCAAATAACTCAGCGCTACATATCCAATCGCACCTTTTTGGCTGGCAACACTTTGCAGTAACGTACCGGAGTCATCTGTTTCCAGCGCAGTATTCGTTGCTTCTTTCTGTCCATCCAGCGCATATTCTTGGAACAGTGCGCGCGTACCGGAAGTGGAGGGCCGTGTTACCAAAACGATGGGTTCGTCTGGGCCGCCGACTTCATTCCAGTTTTTTGCTGTTCCGGTAAAAATATTAATTAATTGTTGTTTTGTCAATGATTTCACTGTCTGTGCCAACTCTTTGTTGATAATAGGCGCCATTGTTACAACACAAACTTTGTGGTCTACTAATTGCTGCGCCTGTTCCGGCTGCAATTTGCTTTCTGCTTCCACATCAGAGTTTCCAATATCAACTGAACCATCTGCCACTTGCTTTAACCCTGTTCCAGAGCCGCCACCATTGAGTGTAATAGAAACATCTGGATTTTTTTCTTTGAACCGTTCTGCTGCGTCCTTTGCCAGCGGCAGAAGAGCAGAAGATCCAGAACCAGTAATATTTCCTGACAGTGTTGAAGATTGCTCTGTTGGTGTTGCCGTATCTGTGCTTGTTGTGTTAGCTGTTTGGTCCGTGCCACATCCAGCCATTGCTAACACCAATAATCCACCCGCCATTAAAGCTGCTATACTTTGTCTCATTTTCATTTTGTACTCCTCCTCAATTACAACTTTTCATATCTCTTTATCTCGTATTTCATTGTACGTTTCTTTTGTTAAATCCACTCGTGCATTTTTGTTAAATTTATGTAAACTCACTTTTTCTTATTTTTCTATTGACATATACAAATGTTTTTACTATACTGAGAAAAAACGGTAAGGAGTGAATCAGTATGAATCTACATCCTGGCATGACGGTATTATTTCAAGGGGATAGTATCACCGATGCAGGCCGCAACTATCAAGAGAAGGACTTGGGCCCGGGTTATCCCCACTATGTAGCACAGCTTTTTAACGCAAAATACCCAGATTGGAATGTCACATTTATCAACCGTGGAATTTCTGGAAACCGTACATCAGATTTATTATCGCGTTGGGAAGAGGATTGCCTTGCGCTGCAACCAGATTTTCTTTCCATTTTAATTGGAATCAATGATACTTGGCGAAAGTTTGATTCAAATCTTCCCACAACTTCTGCTCAGTATGAAGCCAATTATCGCACACTCCTGACACAAGTGCGTGTGCGTCTAGGTGATATTCCCATTTTAATTATGGAGCCTTTTTTAATGCCTTTTGTTCCTGATAAAATGAATTGGCGTGAAGATTTGGATCCCAAAATTCAGGCTGCCCGGAAAATTGCAAACGAATTCCATGCCATGTATTTACCACTGGACGGCCTCTTTGCTTCGAAAGCTATTTCGACCGGCTATGCAACTTGGTCTGCAGACGGCGTACATCCAACTCCAGCAGGACATTCCTTTATTGCACAAAAGTGGATGCAGTTAGTTGAAAATTCCTCCATTTAACGCATCCTGACTCTGGCATGTTGCTATTTCTTCTTAATGAAGTCTTTTTCAATTTTTTAAAGCAACTTCATTAATGCACTAGTAAAGATTGGACAACGTTATACAGTAAATACCCCCACAAAAGGTGAATAGCAATAGGGAAGTCTGCAAAATAATTACCGTTTACCGGCAGACAGGGTGTGAAAAAGAAAGAGATACAGGCTATAAAAGTCTGTATCTCTTTTGTTATGTGTAGAAATTTAGGGCAATTAAATCCCTTATTTAATACGGCTTTCATGGCTCAAAAACAGCAAAGTAATACGTTTATATTCCTACCCGCTAAATCCGCTTTTTTATTTTCTACTTTCTGCACATGCGAGTGGGCATTTAGGTCTTTGCAGCATCCGTAAATATGACCTAAACAAATTATCGGCTCTGCGTCTTGCAGTTTTGTTATAAACTCTGCGTCTATGCGTCCGATTCTTTTATCACCTCAATATGAAATTGTTTTGCATTGATTATGGTTTTATTTTTGCATTTCAGGCCGCAGAGGAAGGGAAGTTTTAGGGTGCATATTTTCTCTATCTTTCATGATTGTTGTATTCATAAAGCCTTACCATGGTTACGATTGCCTCTTCACCGCTAAGTGTTGCCTTTGGCATAAATTTACCCGAACCCGCACCTTGCATTATGCCCATATCTTTCATTGTGAAAACCGCAGGCTTTGCCCAATCAGAAATACCGCTTTCGTCACTATAGTATAAATCATCAGTAGTTTCAGGCATTTCAATACCCATAAATCCCGCCGCACGAAAAAGTATTGCTGCCGCTTCCTCCCTGGTAATATACTCGTTCGGTGCAAAAGCGATGCCCTCTCCATCAGAGTTTTTTCCGTTTATAATTCCTGCCTGATACAATTTTAATGCCGCAATACTGTCCGTATCAAGAATCGGTTTTAAAGCAGTATTGTCTGTGTTGAAAACCTTTCCTGCCTTTTCGATGGTATTTGCGGCAAGCTCACAAAATTCTTTTCTTCTTATCGGTGCCGTGTATAAAATTTTGTCCACTGTCACGATACCAAGCTCTTTGGCTTTTTGGATTCCCGAAACCGCCCATTCGTGCGGGGCGTTTACAAATCCGCCTGTAGTCTCTATCAGTACAAGCGAATACAGTTCTTTAACCAAATCTATATCATTTACCGTATAAAGCGCATAAGGAAGCCTGCTCATTGCCATGCTGTATTGATCGACGCCTCCGTTTTCTTCAACAAAGGCATATACGATTGTTCCGTCTGTTTTCTCAACTGTTATATACACCCCTGACATACCTATTTCAGTAGGTTTAAGCGATGATGTAAGCGTCATGTTATCACTTATATCAAAAAACTTTTCTTTGTCAACGGTAACAGCTTCTGCCGAAGCAAAGCTGGAAACCAAAATTGTAACTTCTTTTGTATTGCTGCGGTCTGTGCCTAAGAATTGTGTAAGAGTTATTTGTCCTCCCACAGTCAGCACTTCTTCAGCAAACGCTGTTATGCCCAAAATATAAATGGCAATAGCTGATAAAGCTACACATATTATTTTTTTCATTTTTTAATTCTCCCTTATCACTATGGAATTGTTATATAATTCCGCTGACGGTATACTGCCGTTTTTTGATCGTCTGATACAGTTTTTAATACTATAACATCTACTGTATATTTACCGCCACTTTCAAAATCTTCCATATAGAACATATTAGGTTTTAAAACAAAATTATTATATTCTTTTAATTCAGCAAGGAAGTAGCCTTGATCTGTCAATATATCTTCCTGCTTTTTAACAGATATTTTTACATGGTCAAATTCCGATGAAGCTGTTTTAATATCAAGTATAATGGCATTCTGATTAATTTGAGAAATACTAATATCAATGCCATCCGCTTTTTTGTTATTATAACTTCTCTCATAATATGTAAAATTATCTTCAGTTGAAATCTGACATTTAAATTCTTTCTGAATTTTCTCAAAATCCCCAACAAACTCAAATTGCGACTCATCTACATTGATAAAACTTTCTTTATATCTTGAAGAGTAAAAATACTTGTGTTCGTCACTATCTTTCGTTGTAAAAAATATAGAAAGCGAGCTTGTATTATATTCTTCGTCAGAATTCAAAATAAGTAAAATACTTGCTTCATCTTGTAATTTATCTTTCCTGTAAAACTGCATAGAATTGGCAAGTGAATCATGATTAAATGCTGCACTGCCCATAACAAAATCCGCCTCATTTTTATCACCGGCAATATTTAGCATAAATCCATGTGTTACATTGCCATGTAGATCTTTCATATCTGTACGGCTTAAGAAAACACCTATCTTTCCATTGCTCGAAATATCTTTTAACCATTGAGGCATGTTATCCAAAGGAACTGAAATATTTGTTTTTAGTCCCGCCAAAAAAAAGATTTCATTTTTACTGCGATATTCCAGGCCGTCATCTCTCACCGCCGCCATAACGACGGTCGCGCCGAGCATCGTAACGGCTATGGCAACCGACATAATAACTGCCATAAGCCTCGATAACCGCCCGCTTTTGGAACGGATTTTGGAAAATCTGCTTTGCAGGGCTTTTTTGTTTGCACTCATTTTTGTTGTATACAGGTTTTCAAGCATTTACTTTTCCTCCTTTTCCTCAACTAAATCAAGAATTGTTTTCATATATTGTTTTTGTTCTTCCTCAGACATATTTTTTGTTACCTCCATATCACAGGACACTTCGCAAGCTTCACTAACGCTGGCGCATAGCAGATAGGCAAGGGGGTTAAACCAGTGAACAGCGTTTACAAACAACGACAGCCATTTTATCAGCAAATCTTTTCGCTTGTAATGCGTCAGCTCATGCAAAAGCACCATCCGCATATTTGCGTCGGAGATTTCTCTGCAAGGAATGTAGACGACCGGGAACAAAACGCCGACGAGCAGAGGCGACCCACAATCCGGGGACATTCTGATTTTGATATGCCTTTTTATCTTTAATTCTTTTCTTACTTCATCAAGTATCGAATTTTCCGTAAGCTCTAACGCCCCCCGTCTCTTGCGGGCAGTATATATCACATAGCTTGTTATAACAACAATCAAAAACAAGCAGATACCAAAAAACCAAATATATGCAATCAAATCCAAAAGGTTTATTTGAAATTTGGGTGTTAGAGGTATTTCTCTGTACTCGATAGGCGTATCCTCTATCATGACCGTTTCCGAATTTTCCTCATCCGCATTTTGATCCTCTTGCTGCACAATTTGATTTTGTGCAATAAGGGGAATTTTTTGCACTTCTCTTTGCGGAATCAATTTATATACGGGTATCAGCATGGAAAGCAGCACCGCCACCCATACATAATACTGCCACTTTGCCGGAAGCTTTTTTGCGGTAACAGGTTTTAAGCATAACAGTATGGCTGTAATGCCAAAACCAAACAGGCTTAATAGAAGCACTGTTTTGAAAAGCTCGTACATCGTATCACTCCAAATCAAACATTTTTTTCAAATCGGATATATCCTCATTTGAAAGTTTTTTGTTTTTATAGAGTGTCGCAACCATATTTTTCACAGAGCCTTTATATATCTTGGACAAAAAATTTTCTGTTTCGCTCAAATCGTATTCGCTTTGTTTGAGCAATGGATAATATAAATTCGACTTTCCCTTTTTGTCACAGGAAACGACTCCTTTTTTCAGAAGCCTTTGCAAAAAAGTTGAAACAGTAGACGGCGTCCATTCTGTCCCTTCCAGCTCCCTTACTACATCTGCCACAGTCATTTTACTTTCCGACCGCCACAGAATTTTCATAATCTGGTATTCCGCATCGGTAATTGTTTGCTTTGTGTTCGGCATGCAAAAACCCCCTTAGTTTGTAAATTTTAATTGAAACAAAATTACATTTGTAGCTACTGTAAGTAGTATATCATCTATAGCTACATTTGTCAATATTTTTTTTGAAAATTATACATTTATTTTTTGCAAAAGTGAGTGTTCGGCCGTAATAATAAGGAAAGAAAGTCGTTTCGATTTATCAAAACAGGTTCCCAAAACAAAAGGCTTGCCGTATGGCAAGCCTCACGTATATTCATTATGTATCCCCCCACAGGATCGCTTTTTATTCTCTTCATCCATTCACGCTGTCCAGCAGTTGTCTTGCATTTTGGTACATAATATCCTCAATTTGGCTGTCTGCCAGCTTCAGATTCACTGCACAGCGTTTCAGTGCGCGCAGCTGCTCATAGATCATGAGCGTCACCTGTGTCTCGTCTGTTTCGCGCATGTGCGGGTCGCTAGACACATCACCGTATATCCCCCGCGGCACAACATTATAATAAAACCCATTTTCCGTAATGCGGTACATTCGCATGATTGCAATGGGCAGATCAGAGCCAAACATCAGGCGCTTTGTTCCCACTGCCTTGATGCAGGCCGCAATCGCGTCATCACAGACGTTGGCGGAAAAATCAAAATACATGTGCTGCGTATGTTTTAATACATCAAAGGCATCCCCGATGTCCTCTTTGGAATACGCCCGTCCTACATGGGCTACAATCAGCCTGACATTTGGAAATTTCCGCTCAATTTCCACCAATTGCGCTACATTCAATGCATCCCTTAGCCGCTTAGACCTGGGAATATGGAGCATTGCGGTCTGCCGCTTCCAAATGCTCGTAGGGCAAATAATCAAAAATCCGGATTTCACTTGTGGATATATAGGGCGGACAATTCGTCAAATACGGCTTCAGCCCAAGGCAACCATTTTTCTTCACCTCTTCCTCCAATACATCCGGTGCCATGTCGTATTCTGTGCGAAACAGGGTTGGAAAGCCATATTTTTGTGCCGATTCCCGTACATAACTGTTACACTGCTTGACGTCTTGCCAGCAGCCTCCGAACACCAGCGGCGTTACTTCATGACAGGGAAACAGCCGCTGATACGTATCTATGAGATTTTCCGCTGTCTGCTCATCTGCCACCAGTTCTGTCCAGGTGGAGCCACCGTTTGCCTGTCCCTGCGGCCGAAAGGTGTTTTTCCAAATATGGGAATGGATATCTATGATTTTTTTCGGCAAAAAATCCTTTAATTCCTTTTCATAAACCTCTTTGTCATATTGTGTTACATGAAGCTGAAACATGTATATCCCTCCTTGATACCCGGGCGGCTATTCCCCAAGTACCATCACTTGAACCACGCGCTCCCGCGCTCTCGTCTGATCAAAATCAATGAAATAGATAAATCCAAACTCGCCCAGATCCAATTTTCCGTCTTCCAGGACAATCGTTTCGCTTCGACCCATGATCGAAGAACGCAGATGTGCATCGGTGTTGTGGCACCCGCGGGCATCCTCCCCATGCTCTTCGGCAAATTTCAGCGCCTTGGGACCGGGATGCAGATACATTCCTTCTTTCCGGCAAGTTGGAATGATGTTTTCAAACACCTCAACCAAATCCTGCTGCAGGGTTTCCAGACCTGTCATTGACATGTCAAACGCACATTCCTGTGTCATGACACAGCATGTGGTGTGATGGGAATAAATCACGGCGATTCCGCTCTGAATGCCAGAGCGTGCCACAATGTCCCTTGTTTGTGTTGTTACGTTATGAAAGGTACACATCTTATCCTTGGACTGCACCTTGAATGATTCTTTGTATACCATCGTTTCCTCCTATATTCGTTATTCCGTGCCATCACGCATACAAATCGGTTCCATTAACCATAAAGCGTTCTCATTGACCCATTTTTTTCAGATCATCAGCGGCCCTGCGTGTCGCGGCAATCATCTCCTCAATCATCGCATACGGATCCGCAGCATTTACAATGCCCGACGCAGCGCCTGCTGCTTCAGAGCCTGCCATGATAAAATCATAGACCTGCTGCCCGGTTGTAATCCCCGCCGCCTGTTCTACCAAAATATCCGGATAAATTTCCTTTATGGCGCGAATGGATTCCTTTACATAACTCATATCACTGACGCCGTTTCCAGTACCGCCGATGAGTTCTGTCGGTTCCGGATTGATGATATCTGGATGCAGTTGCGCCACCGCTTTTGCCTCGGCAATGGTGTCGGCACAGGCAAATACCAGCATATCCAAATCATGCGCCCGTCGAATGGTTTTCTGGATGGCAGGCAGGGACATAGGCTTCTCACAATGGTTTACCACAACGCCCGCTGCCCCGGCAGCCTTTAGCGCTTCCGGCAAAATGTCCGCCATACCGCGGCCGGGCAGCAGCGTATCCATGTACGGAGCAAATACAATCAGATGCTCTGTGTTTTCTGCCACCCTGCGGATTTCGACTGCCGGCGTAATAAACAGCACATCAATGTCGTACTTTTTCGCTGCCGCGTCCGCCGCTTTGGCGTATTCCAACACCGTATCCCCATATATATAATTTTTGGTTCCGATTTCAAAATAGGGGGTTCTAATTTTCCGTTTCATGACATACACCTATCTTTCCTGCTGCAGAGTATAATGCACATCAAAAGACTTTTCTTCCTCAGTGAACTTACGCAGGGTGTTAATCGTTTCCCCATTGTTCCACGTTCTGTCGCCAACGTCCTCCGTGGTTCCCATAATGGTGATGTTTAGTTGTCTGTGACGCGCACGAACATGGTCCCAGTCCACAAAATAGATGTGCGCAAATTCACCGCCATCGAGCTCCCCGTCTTTGATGGTCATTGTTTCGCTTCTTCCAAAAAACACACTGCGCAAATGCCCATCTGTATTCATACTGGTGAAATCTCCCGGTTCGCCGACATATCTCCCGAACTTTGCATGGACGGGGCCGGGGTGCCGGTATTGATGTTCTTCCGCAAAATCAGGAATCATGTTTCTCATAATATCAAGCAGGTCATGCTGTAAGTATTCCAAATCAAATGAATCAATGTCGTGCGAGCACTCTTGTATCATAACGGAACAGGTGGTATGGTGCGAAGCAATGCAGCAGGTACCATTTTTTACACCGGATGCTTTTACGATTTCCAGCACTTCTTTTGTTACATCATGAAAGGTCGGTATCCAACCTCTTGAATCTAGTTCCAATTCCTTTTGATACACTTTCAATTCCATAGTTCTTCCTCCTACTCTGTTTTTCTGATATAAGCTTGTTGATTAAGTCTATCACCAACTGCACCGCCGGGATGAATCAGCGCAAATTGCTGGTTACTGTAGCCAGTTTCCTCAATAAGCGCTGTTACAATCGTGTGAAAAATGACACATAGTGCTGTTGACGAAGTCGTACCCTGTGCGTTAAATTTGTCGGTTTCCCGATTGACATATTGTTTTAGCACGACATGTGCTTTTTGGGCCAAGACCGATTCCATATTTTCCGTGATGGTAATAACGGCCACACCTTTTGCTTGACAAATCTCCATCAACGGCAGCAGTTCTTTCGTTTTGCCCCCTCTTGAGGCGAACACCATAACGTCCCCTTTTTGCAAAAATCCGCTTGCGCCATGCAGCGCCTCCGCCGGAGAAAGAAAACGTGCAGGACGTTCTATGCAGCAGAGCAAGTGTGCAAAATGCTGGCATAGGATGCCGGAATGCCCACATCCGCTTGTTCCAATCCTCTCTGCATGCTGCAGCAGCTCTACTGCAGCAACAAATGACGTCTCATCAAAATAATCCTGCATTTTTTCGATGCAGTCCCGTTCAATCTGGTAAACTGCCTTTGCCTGTTTGATGGATTCTTCCTTCATATTCCACCACTTCTTCCCTCTAAAAATCCAAAATGGTTTTCTCTCCATACACCTTCTGCCACTCGCGCTCGAAACCGTCTATTGCTGCATCCGTCATAGGATGGCTAAGCAATGTTTTTAAAATATCTGCCGATACCGTCACGCTCTGACACCCTGCCATCGCACACTGATGTACCTGCTGTGCATTTTTAAAGCTGGCAGCCAATACACGGCAGCCGATTTGATACAGCTTAAATTGCGCAACGATTTCCGCCACTACCTTAGCACCGTCACCCGAAACGTTATCCAGTCGGTTGACATAGGGCGCCACATAATCTGCTCCTACACGCGCTGCCATAAGCGCCTGCGTCGGTGTGAAGATCGCTGTCATGGTGACACC
>CALLNG010000461.1 GCA_938005345.1 uncultured Clostridia bacterium | reverse complement strand
TATTTACTGCAATTTGGCGGGCACCAACAGGCTGCGGGTATCACCATTCGTCAAGAAAACATCCCGGATTTGGATAATGCCATTAATCAATTTGCGCAGCAGCATCTATCGGCGGAAATGATGGTGCCGGAGCTGCAAGTGGAGTTTGAGTTGCCGCCCTGTTATTTAACAGAACATATCGTGGCAGAATTGGAACAGTTGGAACCTTATGGGCCGGATAATCCGGCACCGTGCTTTAGCATTTCCAATGCGAAATTGATTGCAAAACGGACGTTTAGTCAAGATAAACACTTGAAGCTAGTGGTGGAAGCGGGCGGTGTTGCACTGGAGGCAATCGGGTTTCAAATGGGTGAGTGGGCGAGCGGATTGCTGGAGGGAGATGTTGTTTCCCTAGCGGGCAATATAGGTATCCATGAATGGGAAGGAAAGAGGACGCTACAATGCACATTAAAG
The DNA here is from genome assembly GCA_938005345.1 of uncultured Clostridia bacterium. Classification (GTDB taxonomy): domain Bacteria; phylum Bacillota; class Clostridia; order RUG12999; family RUG12999; genus JAAWTG01. Next base: position 917 of record CALLNG010000461.1, on the reverse strand, counting down.
GACATCAAATTGCAGGAGGAGGAGCATGCTAGTACGATACCGGGCCGCAGCGAATGCGGCGCGGTTTATAAATACATATGCGCGCTAAGTGTGGATGGACAGATGCAGGAGCGTACCGAAGTGCTTTATCGAAAAGTGTCACGGACGGCCGGACTTCAGATTGGCCGAGTGATGCTGAAAAACTGTTTGGATATATTAGCGGAGCTACAGCTTATTTCCTACCGCAGGGAAGAAGGCTTATGGGTTATTCAGCTTTTGGAGAGAAAAGAAGGCAAAGGGGATATTTACAAGACGAAAAAAATGCGGGAGCTATTAAAAATTGTCTAAAAGGGGACCGTCCGGCTGCAAGGGCGGCGGGCGAAAGGAAGGAAAAAGCATGATTCAAACACGGACCAATCCTACAGAAATATTGGATGACTTGCTGAGTAAATTGACGCGTGCCAGCGACCGGGATATCGTAGTGCGCGCATATGAGTTTGCCAGTGCGGCTCATGAGGGACAGGTGCGCCGTTCCGGAGAGGAATACATCTGTCATCCATTGGAGGTCGCGTGTATCATAGCAGACATGGCGCTGGATAGCGAAACGATTGCAGCAGGTATTTTACATGATGTGGTGGAAGATACCGGAGCAACGCATGAAGAAGTGAAAAATCTGTTCAATGAGGATATCGCCAATATGGTGGAAGGCGTGACGAAGCTCGGTAAAATTAAATTTACCAACCAAGAGGAAGAGCAAATTGAAAATCTGCGTAAAATGTTCATTGCAACGGCAAAGGACGTCCGCGTCATGCTGATTAAGTTGTCTGACAGGCTGCACAATATGAGAACAATGGATGCACAGCCAGATGAAAAGCGGCGCAAAAAATCGTTGGAGACCATTGAGATTTTTGCACCCATTGCACAGCGGCTGGGGATGT
>CALLNG010000460.1 GCA_938005345.1 uncultured Clostridia bacterium | reverse complement strand
AACTGTTCTAAAAAGGTAAATACACACATGGGCATTGTTCCGCAGTAATTGGGATAGCCCAAGTAAATGGTGTCATAATCATCCAGAGAGGCAGGAGCTTGTTTTAATTTGGGACGGGCATTCTGTTCCCAATCTGCCCGCGCTTGTGCGACGCACTCTTTATAATGTGTGGAATATTCTTGAATCGGAACCAGTTCAAATACATCTGCACCGGTAATAACGCCAAGAAGTTCTGCAGCAACTGCAGTGTTTCCTACAGTTAAATTTTGGAGGGAGCCACTCACATAGTTTTCGCCTGCCCGTGAGAAATATACAATGAGCTTTTTCATGTTATCCTTCCTTTCACTCTTGTATGACAAGCCTTTGGCTTAAATTTTATCAGTTGTTATTGGATTGTCAGGGGAATTAGGGTCTCTTTTTTAATTAAAATATGGAAATAGAACAATCACAATAGGTGTACATCAAGGCTTGCGGGCTAATTTTTCATTTACGATTGTATCATTAGGGGCTGTTATTTGAGTTTACTATAATCCGCTGGATCAACTGGGTCCAGCCATTGTCATTTGGCATTCTCGCCCGGAATTTCAATGGCAAGGTGAGAAAACCAGCTATCAGGGGCAGCGCCACGCCAATGTTTTTTCTCGCCAATTTGAACAACGTTACCGGGATGCGATACCCCATTCCTGATAGTTACCGCGGCCACCAGTACATAATAAAATTTGACCACCGCCAATATGCTGGCGCCAACAATTGCGGCATCCCGGTTCAAATACGGCATTACCAACACAGACGCCGGATGTGGTTAGCATTTGTAAATAACTTGTTCCATCAAAAAAATTGGCCGAAAGGATTTACTTCTCCAATGGGAAAAACAGAAGCTGGCCCTAACTTTTGTTTAACGGTTTCTTTGTCCATCCTACATACCTCCTTTTATAGATTCTATATGTAGTATACACCTTGAAGCTAGCTCTAAGTCAATACCCAAATGATTTTTTTTCAAGAATTATAGAAAAAAATATATGGATAGGCGTAGGAGTGTTTAGAGAAGGCAAAAAAGACGCCAGAAAAATTGATAGTGCAGCCCGTTATATTGTGACAAAACGGCAAGCAGAGAAAAGCAAAAAGAAAACTGCCCGGCTGATTAGCCGGGCAGTTCGATCTATTTCTAAAACACTGAACCTCCGCGTTTTTCGAGAGTAGATTTTCTTATTTTACAATAACGATTTCTTTTACTTCATCTTTGAAGATGCGGATGAAGACTCTCTGCTGCTCTTGGTCATCATATCTTTCGATATCCGCCGCGCTTGCAACACGGATATTGCCTTGGTTTTTAGAAGAATCGTATTCGTAGATGGTAACATCGGTCAGAGAGTAGTTGTTCAGTTCGCCATCATTTACAGTTACGTTGATGGAAGAAGTGAACTTTTTGTCTACCTTTCCGTAGATGGTCTGCAGATTTTCATCTGTTTTATCGAATTCCGTTGTCTTTTTGGAGATATCGAACAGTACATTTACTGTATCAATTTCGCCTTTGGTGTTGGTGTTGAATTGGATAATATCACCCTGCTGCAGGGAGGTGGAACCATCTTTCACCAGCACGCCGGTTTTGTCGGTCTGGAAGGCAACATATTCGCCTTTGTAGTAAACATATACTTTTTCAACATCTTCACCGCGGTCGTTTGTCATTTTTGCGATTTTATCCACTACCGCAATCGGAGCTTCTGCACTGGTTCTGCCAGTGGAGTTGGTTACCAGAACTACTTTTGCAGTCAGGTCTTCGGACATGTTGTAGATAGCGACATTGTAGTTGCTTTCGTTCACGAACATGTCCATGTTACGGATTGCATAGTTTTCAGAATCTGTTTCACCTGCCGGGATGTCGAATACAATGGTGTCTTGGTTCAAGTTGTATTTACCCAGTTTCTTGGAAGCAGATTTGTATACAACGTCATCGCCTTTGAAGTTCTGGGTGAACACGTTGTTGTTGTATTCTGCTTTTTCTACAGCTGTGTTCAGCTTGGTGATTTTGTTGTCAGCGTTGACATCATAGGTGACCATCTGTGCGGTAACTGTGCCGCTGGAAGTCAGGGCAGTCAGAACTTCCTGCGCAGTTTTGCTGCTGCCATTGAACATGATTTTGCTGTTACCGGTCAGGATTTTGGTTTCGCCCTCGCTGGTGAACAGTTTGAACTCAATGTCGCTGGAGATGGAACCGCTTGCTGCGGCGTTCATCAGGTAAGCAAAGTTGCCTGCTGCAGCGCTTGTAGAAGAGTCAACTGCTGCGATTTTACCCATGATATCCAGGTAGAAGGTACCTTCGTCCTGCACGTTAATCGGCTCGGTATAGTTTTCAGCGATTTCGTAGGACTCGCCGTTAATGCTTACGGAATCTTCGTCAGCTTCGGTAACAGTACCCGTTACAGATTCATCCGATACCAGAATGGATACCAGCATTTTATCCAAACTTTCCGTTACAGACAGAACGTGCCATTCTTTTAAGTCTTGGAATTCAAAGTCTTCGCCGTCTTTGGTGATGGAGTATTTGATGTCGGATTCCGGATCCAGTTTCAGAGCCGGTTTGCCGTATTTATCAGAGATGGTCTGGGAAGATACGGCGGTGTCATCAACAACATAGTTGGTGAAGGCTGTTACGAATGCGATTTCATAAATGCCATCGCGGTTAGTATCCAGCAGTTTCACGCTGCCAACTTCCGGCTGCAGCAAGCTAACATCATAAGCAGCATACTTGCCGTTGTAGATGATAGTGGTATTGTCTGCAATATAGGAAGTTTCAACAGAGTTAGAAGAGTTTCTGTCTCTCCAGTGTTTGATATACTTTTTGCCAGAGTCGTTTACTTCTTTGATATTTTCTGCGTCAATTTCAACAGTCTGGTTTTTGTTGCTCTCGGCGATTGCGACCAGAACTTCTTCGTCTCCAATCGCGTTTTCACGGATATAAGCGGACACATTGTATCCCAATAAGTGGGCAACATCAGAAGAACCTACACGGTAGATATCATCGCCGATTTGCACTTCGTCTTCATTAATACCGTTTGTGCTGTCCAAACGGGTGTATTCGTTTGCAACGACCTGTCCTGTTACTTTCGTTACATCTAGGTTATCTTCCAACAAAGTTTTGTCAACTACTTCGTAGTTAACGTTTTCGCCATAGCCGGTCTGTTCCATCAGATTGATGGTCAGTGCATTGTAAACCAGCTGAGAAATCATGCCACGTTTCACAGCTTCGTTTGCAGAAGAACTGATTCCTTTGGTCAGTCCAATTTCAGAAGCGGTTACCAGGTAACCAGTCGGCCAAGAACCTTTGGTTTCTGCAACCGGTTCATAGCCCAGCATTCTTACCAGGACTGTGATTGCTTCAGCAAAGCTGAGAGAATCGTCCGGACGGAAGTTTCCGTTTTCATCACCGATGATAAGCCCCTGGTTTGTCGCTACATTGATGAAACCGTTTGCCCAGTGGTTGCTAACAACGTCGGGATACTGGGTCGGTTTGTTAGAACCAGCTGCTACATCGCTCAAACCAAGCGTAGCAACAGCAACTTTTGCAAATTCAGAACGGCGAAGAGAATCGTCCGGTCTGAAGTTTCCAGTTTCATGGTCCCCGACCATGATTTCAAGAGCGCCCAAGATTTTAGCTGGTTCCTCGTAAGTTGTACCAACAACATCAGACGGTACTGCGGCAAGAGCGCCACCCGCAAAACTCATCAGCATCGCAGATGCTAAAAGTGTGGATAAGAGTTTTGTGAATTTCCTCATTATTGTTCCTCCTTGTAAATATGGGTTATAGAGTATTAGATTGATATGTCGCAGCCACGTTGTCTAGAATTAGAAGGTTACATAACCTGATAAGCATTACAGCTAAAAACATAGGATATAACGTAGAATGATAGTATTGTTATCGCCGTTTGTATATCTGTTATGTCAACCACAGTCCCTATTGTAACGTATATCCGCAAAGATATCAAGACAAAGATTCTGGAAATACCGGATAAAACTTGAAGAGGACTCTTGCATTAGTGGGATAATTGTGTTATGATATAGCATAGAAGGGTAAACGGCATGAATATATGCCATTCATCCAAACGACAGTAAGAAGAGACGTCTGGCCGTAGGGGGGACCCCCTTGCGAAAGCAAAAGAATGTATAGTTTAAGGGAGTGGATACGGATGAAAAAGAAAATAGCAGCTTTATTGCTGTGCGGATGCATGACCTTGCAGTTCACCGCATGGGCAGCATTCACAGACATGCAGGACTCGCGTTGGGATTGGGCGCGTGAAGCAATCGAAAGTATGACGAGTAGCGGAATTATTAAAGGATATGAAGATAACACATTCCGGCCGGACCGCAGCGTTTCCAAAATAGAATCTTTGATTTTGATGGCGCGCATTGCCGGAGTGGACGAAGCACAAAATGAAAGGTTTGTATCAGCGGCAACTGAGGCATATAAAGAAGATTTGCTGCTATATGATACGACTTATAAACGGGAAGTTTCCTATCTATTGTATAAAGG
>CALLNG010000459.1 GCA_938005345.1 uncultured Clostridia bacterium | reverse complement strand
ATTGGACATGAGCGGTTTTCACCGCTGACCATTCGAAAGGATTTTCATATGTTCCATTTGTATCTAGATCATATAGATGGAGTGTACCTTTCTCCTAACAAGCCAATACAGCTACAACTTACCGTTCAAGCAACGGATCAGTGCTACCAGCAATGGTTGAATGTACAAATCTATGCACCTGATTGGATCCAAGTTCAGCCGGGCCATTGCTTCAGCGCACCGCTGCAGTGTACCCACTATTCCCCTTCTGTCTTTAATATTACTCTTTCTGCGGAGGAAATCAAAGCAGGATATGCAGATATTTTAATTGACGTAGCTGCGGTGGGCCGTCATACATATGGGGTTATCAAAACACGGATTTACTTAAAGGGATAAATTTACGAATAAGCATAAAAAAGAGGATGGCCGCCGCGCATCCTCTTTTAGTGGTCATGTATTTTTGTGATAATAATTATATCGCTTTACCATGTCCAATACAAATTGCTTGCCTGTTTCGCTGGTGGAATACAGCAAATTATTGATTTTATGCATGGTACTGTCATTATGTGCCCTGATATTATCTTGCAGAAGATTGTCAACCGTTGTACCTAAAGCGTTTGCAAGATCAACAATAGTTTCTATGCTCGGTTTCCTGTCCCCGCGTTCAATTTGTCCTATAAAATTACTGCTTTTATCAACTTTTTCTGCTAACTGTTCAATGGTTAGCCTTAATAAAAGCCGTTCATCTCTTATGCGTTTACCTAATAATATAAAGTCCATTCTACCACCTCATATATTATTGTAGCGCGCTTCTTGATATTATTAAACAAACAAAAAGCAGTTTTATATATTGACAATTAGCTGTTTACTATGTATAATAAAAAGAAAAAAGTGTAATACAGGGATGAGCTTTCATATGAAAGCTAAATTTTGTGGAAATGGCCGCTGCTTTATTATTCTTAACAAAGTATAAAGTATATTTTATTCTAAGTAAGTTTTGCACCGCTTGTGAAAGTAGGTGATACCACTTTGCATTTGCAAAAAGATAATATATTTCTCAAAAACATAAATAGTACGAACATGATTTTATAAATAGCAATAGAAGTAGTATAGGTTGCACAATGCACAGAAGCACATGAAAGGAAAATGCCGAGACAAAAGATACCTTAATTATAGTACTACTGGCTGTAGTATTTTTCAGTAATGTTTTATGGTTGATGCTTATGATAATGGATATGGAGGAGAACAACTACAAATAACGGGCTTGGAGTGAAGGGAATCATATTTAACCGACAAGCAGTGAATAAACTAGTTCCCCTAATTGAATATGCCGGATATAGGATGTAAATGAATATGCATTTGTATTATATTGGAAAGAAGAAACAGCACCTATCATTTTTACGGATTTAGAGAAACTGTGAAGGTAAAAATACAATTTTGAATGGGTACTTGTAGGCATAAATGATAGGACTTGGAATTTGTCGATTTTTGTAAAACATGTATATAGTATGATAAAGAAAACGCCTTTTCCATGCTACTAATTTAAACTATTTTTTGCGTTATATTAGCTTTACTTAGGGATAGTAAACTGTTATAATGATAGTAAAATGGGTGAAAAAATTATTTTTTTTGTAAAAGTTAACAAATGCAATAGTGCAGTTTGTACAAAAAATTCGATGGGAGGAAATATCATGACAAGAAAAACCTTAATTAGTCTATTCCTGGTTGCAGTATTGTTTTGCGGCAGTGCTTCAGGTATGGAAATCACGTTAACGGACATGGAGGAAAACCGTCTGCAAATAACGGGTTCAGCAGATAGTGGAAGCTATGTTACGGCGATGATCCTTAGCCCGCAAGCGGAAAATGATGAGGATGAAACGGCAATCGTATATTTCAGAGCAATGCGCGCACAAAATGATTCGTATTGCTTTGATGTTGTGATGCCGGAAGAAGAAGGCGGCGAATATACTTTTGTCATACAGTGGGGCAATAACAAAAAAGAAGTATTACCTCAAAATTTTTATCCCATTGAACGAAAGTTAGAATGTGCGGAAATTTTAGCTGAGGGCACTATCACAGCTGCGGTTATGGAGGAAGCAGCAAACGTATTTTCGCTTGAAAATTATCTGCCCTATGTACAAGCTGGTGCAGAAAAAACGGCACAAAAGATGATGGCGGTCAGAGAAGAAGTGCCGGGGCTTGCGTCAGATGCCGATAAAGCATACGAAGCTTTGGTATTTTCTATGACAGTGGCGGCGCTGGAAAATCAGTGCCCTTGTATGGTGCAAGAGGACGGAACACTCAATTATAGTGAGGTATTGGGTATTACCGGAAGCACGCTATATGCAGAATATCCACAAAGTCTCAGTGCAGCTGGCGTGTCTGCTGTAAACGAAGCAGTTAGAAGAGCGGAAATCCTTTCTACAGAACAGGGAAGCAGCAGCTTTGAAGAGGCCATGCTCTTGCAGCTGATTAAAAACTATAAGGACAGCGGAAGTGGCCATGTAGGTACTCTACTCAATACCTATAATGCGCTTTATAGTAAATATGGATTTGATTTGTCGCTTTTGAATCAAGTTTCCGATTTAACCGCTGTTTATACTAAGCTAAAAAGTAGTAGCGCAACAAGTATTGAGGCGCTTGCAGCCGAATTTCCTGCCATTATAGAGCAAGTGAAAAATAGCGGCACGCCATCTCAAGGCGGCGGTTCTTCTCCATCAAGAGGAAATGGCGCGGCTGGTACTGGTGCTACGGTAGGCGGTTCTAATTCGACAAATAGCGTAAATTATATCAACCCAGACGCAAATGAGCAAAACGGGACAGATGTTTTTGCTGATCTTGAAACGGTCCCGTGGGCCAAAGAAGCTGTTGAGGCGCTTGCGGAACAGGGCGTGATTGCCGGAAAAGGTGGCGGCCTGTTTGCGCCAAATGATGAAATTACGCGACAAGAATTTGTAAAAATGGTGGTTGGCGCATTTGGGCTTACAGCAAACAATGCGCAGAACCAATTTACTGACATTACCGCTGACTGGGCCATACAGCCGGTCGCAGTTGCCGCGGCGTTGAACATAGTAAATGGTACGGGAGGAGGACTGTTTTCACCTGAGGAGAGAATCACTCGTGAAGACGGCGCAGTGATGCTAGCTCGTGCGGCGTCGGTCATTGGTGTTACGTTGCAAGAAGGTACAAACCGTTTCGCCGATGATGGACAGATAGCGGATTACGCGAAAGCAGGCGTATATGGATTAAATGGCGCCGGTATTATTTCCGGCAAGGGAGCAAATATATTTGACCCAAAAGCCTCCATGACAAGAGCGGAAGCGGCAAAAATGATTTATGAACTTTCTGTGATGAGATAGGGGAGTGAAACTATGAAAAGGAGTTTAGCGGCATTTTTGACCGTGTTTATGCTACTAGCGGTAATGCCTGCAGGCGCTGTGGAAACAACTGGAGAAGAGGAGCAAAGCAATGGGATGCGTTTTGCTTTGGCCCTGAATATTATGGATGAAACATATCATGCATCGGAGGCCTTGACACGCCGTCAACTAGCAGAATGTTATTATAATGTGATAACAAACCATGCTGATATAACAGGATTTGGTGAAACTATCTTTACAGATGTAGAGGCCGATGACCTCAGCGCAGTGACACTGTGCTATAACACCGGCATTATGACGGGAACAGGAAATGGAACGTTTTCTCCGGATGAACCTGTTACTTATATACAGCTTATCAAAACCATGGTGGTGTTTCTGGGATATGAAACAAGGGCGATTGCAGAAGGCGGATATCCTTATGGGTACATATCCGTAGCAAATGCGCTTAGACTATATAAAGATCCGCCGGAAACAATTGAGGCATATGTAACCGCAAATAAAGTGGCGGAAATGTTCCGTTTGTCCGTTGATGTGCCGCTTATGCAAAGAATTACATATGGAAGCCGGGATTATGAAGTGGAGTACGGCGATACCTGGATCAATGTGTATCGGGATTTGGTGAAGTACCGCGGTACCGTTAAAGCAAACCATATGACAAATTTGGGTGG
>CALLNG010000458.1 GCA_938005345.1 uncultured Clostridia bacterium | reverse complement strand
TTAAACATAGGATATAATCCATACTTGTATGAAAAAAGAGCGCGGCTGCTTTACATTGCTCTGCCGTAAACTCTTTTTGTCCAGATTCTATTTTAGAAATGTCGGACTGGTCAATGCCAAGTTCAATTTGCAGCTGGATTTGAGAAAGGTGCTTTTCCTTACGAAGTTCATATAAACGGGTATCCATCTTCATCACCATAACCAATTATGACAGAATGACCTATTAAAAATATGGCAAAATGACCTATTGACAAATATGAAATATTGACCTATAATAATGGTTGAGGTGATCAGCATGGGAGTACCAATAGAGCTGCTGGCAGGCGGCCTGGCGGAGCGGATTGCAACCTATTTCACCGAAAGCGACATTTGCTATGAAGAGATCATAAAGTCCCGTGCAGTGCAGGTACTGCAAGAGATAGAACAGGTGTTTCAAGACGGCGGGACGGAAAAAACGGATTTTGAACTGGTGGAGGAAATCATACAGATTTTTATCAAATATAACTTAGACAGCGGCAGTTATCACGATTTCGGGTGATATTATGAAAACAAGGGACCAAATCATACAATATACACGGCGCTTTTTTCATACGGATTTAAGCGGCGTGCCTATTTTGGAATTTTCCTCCGATGAACAACAGCAGTACGTATGGATGGAATGGGTGCCGCTGCTGGAAGAATGGGAATGGGACACGGTTTTGGAGGAAAACAAATTGAGCGATGCTGCTTTACCAAATGGAGCAGAGAACAAAAGACGAGTGGGTGAAAGGGGAAAAACCAATTGTAGGACTCCGTGTGCACCACATCAGCTCCGTACAAGCGGTGATCGATTATTTGCAGGGGGTTCAAGAGCTGCTGCGCAAATAAAAAAATCCGGCCCGGGCATAAGCAGCCAGCTTCTGCCGGCTGTTTATGCCCGGGCCGGGACATATAGAGTTGGGTTCATTTGAACTGGCAATCACGGCAAAAGGCCGGCATCCAATAGATGCCGGCCTTTTGCCATAGGAAAAATGTCCTTATTCCCGGTCTAAAACGGGATACAATTGAATCATATTGCCACCATCTACCACAAGCTCTGCGCCTGTCGTGTTTTTTGACAGGCCACTGCCAAAATAATAAACGGCGTTTGCAATGTCCGAAAAATCCGCAATATCACCCAGCGGCGTATGGTTTGACAACGCTTCGCGGCAATGGTTATAGTTATTCTCCCAGCGGTCCGTTTTAATCATGCCGGGCAAAACGGCGTTCACCCGGATATGGTATTGCCCCAAATCCAGCGCCATCGCGCGCATTAGCCCGAGCGCGCCGCTTTTGGACGCGCTGTAGGACACGCGGTCAGGAATTGCGCGGTACGCCGTGTTAGAATTGACAAACACAATGGAACCGCCGCCCTTTTCCCGCATTTGAAGGGCTGCTTGCCGTGCCAGCATGAAATTCCAGCCGATGTTGGTATTGATCACGTCCATAAACTCTTCTACGGAAACCTCAAAAAAGCGCTGGCCAATGCCGAGGTTAGCCGCATTGAGCACAAGGCAGTCAAGAAAGTAGCCTTGCGATTTGATATCTGCAAAAATTTCCTTGGCGTTTTCTTCATCGAAAACACGCATTCCATAGCCTTTGGCGCATACCCCGTATTGCGCTGAAAGTGTCTTAGCCGTGCGCTCTGCCTGCATTGCATTTCTGCTGCCCAGAAATAGTGTGTATCCCTCCTTCGCAAATTTTTCCGCTATGCCGAGGCCTGTATTGACAGTGGCACCTGTGATAAATACTGATTGTTGCATGTTGACCCACTCCTTAAAAAATAAAACGATTTTAAAAATAAAATGCTGTTTGCGGCGGACGTATATCCGTCAGCGCACCCGTGTAATGCCGTAAACTATGCGGCTGGTAAGGATGTTTGCGGCATTCATCCTCGTTGAGTGTAATACCCAGTCCAGGTTTGCTGGGAATTTTTATAAACCCGTCCCGGTAGTCCAGGGCCTCTGTGGATATATCCCGGCGGTATGCCACATCGGAATACATGATTTCTAAAATGCAGAAATTGGGGCAGTTTGCCGCA